>NZ_BCQQ01000007.1 GCF_001552155.1 Actinomadura formosensis NBRC 14204
TCTCGCAGGTCTTCTTCCATGCCCGGCGGCCTGCCCCGTCCACCGGCCGGACCTCGCCGCCGCGATCATCGCGAGGTGCCGTCCCCCGTCGTGCAGGTTCTGGGGGCCGTGGGCGCCCCTTCTCCATGGCGGTGCCGTTCCATGGCGGTGCCGTGCACAGCCCGGCCACGCGGGACCGCGCAGGAGGGAGAACCATGAACGCACCCGTCATCGCAGGCGTGGACGGATCGTCCGCGTCTCCGCGCTGCGTCGCCTGGGCGGCCGCCGAGGCGCACCTTCGGCACTGTCCGCTGGAGCTGGTGCACGCCTCGACACTGCTGCACCGGGACGGCTCGCTGAGCGACGACGCCTATGAGCAGATGGAGACCGACCGCACCCGCATGCTCGACGACGCGGAGGCGTACGCGCGCATGCTGCGTCCGGACGTGGAGGTACGCGCCCGCCTGCTGGACGAGGAGGCGGGCAGGACGCTGCTGGCGGAGAGCGGGAACGCCGAGCTGGTCGTCGTCGGCACCCGCAGGGTGGCGGGCGCCGACGGCCGGCTCTTCGGCTCGGTGGGCCGGGAGGTGGCGGCGCGCGCCCGCTGCCCCGTGCTCGCGATCCCCGCGTCGGCCCCCGAGCCGGCCGCGATGCCGGCCGAGGTCGCCGTCGGTGTCCAGGAGCGCCATGGCGAGTCCCGGACGATCGGCTGGGCCTTCGAGGAGGCGTCGTTGCGGGGCGCGCACCTGACCGCGATCCACGCCTTCGGCGCGGAGTTCGGCGCGGCCAGGCAGAAGGTCGGCCAGGACACCCTTCTCTCGGAGGCCCTCGCCGGCTGGAGCCCCCGGTACCCGGACGTCCAGGTGACCAGGACCGTCTCCGACCAGCACCCGGCGCAGGCACTGGTGGCCGCGTCCGACGGGGCGGCCATGGTGGTCGTGGGCGCGACGCGCCGCGGCGGCGGAAACGGACCCGCGCTGGGAAAGGTGGACCAGGCGTTGCTCGATCACGCCCTGTCCCCCGTCGCGATCGTTCCCGAGATCTGAGACCCGCGGGGACACCGTTGCCCGGGGCGCGGATCACGCCCCCTGCTCGGCGCTCACGGCCGCGAAGCGGCACAGCGCCCCGATCCCCTCCGCCGGCGCGTCGGGGGCGCCGGCCCGCACGACGTGGATCCCGGCGCCGGTGAGGAGGGCGCAGCGCACCGCGACGTCGATCAGCGGTCCTCGGGTGATCTCCGAGGCCCCGGCGTCGGCGAGGTCCTCGCGGTCGCGTGACACCTGGGTGGGGTGCCGGCCGAACCACGCGGTACGCCGGTCCAGGGGGTCGTCCACGACGAGAAGCGTGTACACCCGTCCCTGGGTGAGGGCGTCCAGGGTCTCCTGGACGCCCTCGACCGCGCGTCCGGACGGGCCCTTGCGCTCCTCCAGCAGATGCAGCAGGGACCGCGTCTGCTCGTCGGCGGCCCGGCGGGTCTCGGCGGCGACCTGGGCGGCGCGGTCCTTTTCGGCGCCGTCCGGGCTGCGTCCGCCGCTGACGTACCGGATGCTCACCTCGCGCCGCACCCGCTCCGGCAGGTGCTTGGTGAGGTACTGCAGGGCCCGGACGTCGCCGGCGAGCAGCAGCAGCCGGGCGTCGAGGTCCGCGACGGTGCGCACCAGCGCGTCCGCCACCCGCACCGCGTTGTGCTCCCACGAGTCCTCGGCCCGGTGCTGGTGGCGCATCTGGGACCAGCCGCCGGGCGCGTTGCGCACGATCTCGTCGTCCGTACCGTCCACCACCTGCACCAGGGCTTCCGTCGCGCCGCACGGGTACGCGGCGACGTCCGCGCCGGTACGGTCGACGAGCGCCAGCACGTACGCGGGGCGCTCCTGCACCCACTCCAGCAGCGGCAGCACGTGCGGCAGAGCGTCGTACACCGCGAGATCGGGCCGATCCGACCCGGGCGTCTCCAGGGCGAAAAGCACCTCGCCGTGCGCGGCGAACGCAGCCAGCACCCCCGAGCCCGGCACCGACTCCGACACCCTCCGGGTCAGGGACTCGATGGTCGCCCGGTCGGCCCCCTGCTCGGCCAGCCGCCCCGTCAGCGCCTGCCATCTCAACCAGACGTCCTCCTCCGGAGGCGCGGCCAGTTCGACGTAGACCGACGCCACCGGCCCGGCGGACGTGAACAGCCGGTGCAGGGCTTTCTTGTCAACCCCCGTGTTCGCCCTCATGAGCCCCCATCCTTGATATCCGACACCACCGTCCAGAAGAGGCGAAGGTCCCGAGCCGGGTTCATCGCGCCGTCACCGGGGCCAGGTGGCCGACGAACCAGTCCCGGGCGAGCTCGGCGACCTGTTCGAGCGTCCCGGGCTCCTCGAACAGGTGGGTGGCGCCCGGGACGATGGCAAGCTCGTTCTCACAGCGCATCTGCGCCTGGGCCTCGCGGTTGAGGTCGATCACCACCTCGTCACGGCCGCCCACGATGAGCAGGGTGGGCGCGGTCACGTCGGCCAGGCGGGGCGCGGCCAGGTCGGGGCGGCCCCCGCGGGAGACGACGGCGGCGACGCCGGTGGCCGGCTCGGCGGCGGCCCACAGCGCGGCGCCGGCCCCGGTGCTCGCGCCGAAGTAGCCGATGCGCAGTTCCCGCGCCTCCGGCCGGCCCCGCAGCCAGCCGGTGACCTCGACCAGGCGGCGGGCCAGCAGGCCGATGTCGAAGACCTTGCCGCGGTCGTACTCCTCATCGGGGGTGAGCAGGTCGAACAGGAGCGTCCCGAGCCCGGCCTGGTTCAGCACGGTGGCCACGAAACGGTTGCGGGGGCTGTGCCGGCTGCTGCCGCTGCCGTGGGCGAAGATGACGATCCCGCGGGCGTTCTCCGGCACCGTGAGGTGACCGGCCAGCCGCACCGGCCCGGCCTGGACCGCGACCTCCGCTCCCTGCACGGGGTCGGGCCGGTCGGCCGGCACGTGTTCGGCCTGCGCGGCGGCCCGCTCCAGAATGGCCACGACCTCGTCGTCAGAGGTCTGGGAGAAGTCGGTGTAGAACTGGCCGATCGAGAAGAACGGCGCGGGCGTCTGCGGGCAGACGAGTTCGTCGGCGTCCCCCGCCAGCCTGGAGGTCCAGTCCGGAGGTGCCACGGGCACCGCGAGCACCACCCGTGCCGCCCCGTGGGCACGGGCGACATGACAGGCCGCACGGGCGGTCGATCCGGTGGCGATACCGTCATCGACCACGACGACCGTCCGGCCCTGCAACGGCACCCGGGGGCGCTCGCCGCGGAAGCGCAGCGCACGGCGTTCCAGCTCGGCCCGTTCGCGCTCCTCCACCACGGCGAGCTCGCCCGGGGAGAGGTCCGCCATGGCGACGATCTCCTCGTTGATCACCCGGACCCCGTCCTCACCGATGGCGCCCATTCCCAGCTCCGGCTGCCACGGCACGCCCAGCTTCCGCACGACGATGACGTCCAGGGGCGCGTCCAGCGTCCGGGCCACCTCGTAGGCGACGGGAACGCCTCCTCGCGGCAGGCCGACCACGACCACGTCCTCGCCGCGCAGGTGCCGTAGCGACTCCCCCAGACGCCGGCCCGCGTCGATGCGATCCACGAACATCGTTTCCCTCCCTCGCCTTCTGGATCCGCCGGGAAATCACCGCCGTCGGCTAGGGGGAATGGTCCCCACACTCGTAGCCGCCACACCCCGAGCGCCGACTTGCGGGTCAACAGCGTCCGGGGACGTTTCGCACCCGCCCCTGGGAGAAGGAAGCAGGCGAAGGGGGGATATCAACCATGACCACCGCACGTGAAGTCATGCACTCTGGTGTCGAATGCGTGAACACCGGCGAGACCCTCGCCACGATCGCCCAGCGGATGGCCGAGATGGACGTCGGCGCGATGCCCGTCTGCGGTGACGACAACCGGCTGAAGGGGATCATCACCGACCGCGACATCGTGGTGAAGGCCATCGCCAAGGGCAAGAACCCGTCCGAAGTCAGGGCCTCGGATCTCATCGGCGAGACCCCGGTGTGGGTGGAGCCCGGCACCGATGTCGACGAGGTACTGCACCACATGGTCGAGCACCGGATCCGCCGCCTGCCCGTGATGGAGAACGAGGAGCTCATCGGCATCATCAGCCAGGCCGACCTGGCGGCCAAGCTGCCCGAGGAGAAGGTCGGCGTACTGGTCGAGGCCATCTCCAGCACGTCGCACTGACACACCGAGGTGCGGCGGGCATGCCCCGCACGCACATCCGTGCACACAAGGCCCGGGCCGTCAGACCACGGCCCGGGCCTCAGCGCGACGCCGCCGGGGTGGGCGCCCGGGACCGCTGCCCGATCTGAAGGCCGCCCGGCTCCAGGGCGTCACCCGCGCGCCGGGGTGTCCGGTCGCAGCCCGGCCAGCGTGGTCCGGACAAGGCGGCCGATCGCCACCGGGTCGTGCAGCCCTCTGGCCGCGCCCAGGGCGTGCAGGCAGTAGCGGGTCAGCTCGTCGGCCGGGACGTCTTCGCGTACGGCTCCGGCGGCGACCGCGTCCGCCATCAACTCCTGGACGAACTCGCGCAGATGCCGGTGGGCCGCGGCGACGTGCTCACCGCTGTGCATCATGACGGCGAGGCCGTCGTCATGCCCTCCCTTGCCCGCGATCGCCTCCGCGTAGGCCGTCAGCACCGCCTCCAGCCGCCGCGCGGAGCCCCGGGTCTCGTCCCGGACGCGGTGCAGGTGTTTCAGGTGCTCGTCGATCTGGCGTTCGTGCCAGGCCCGCAGCATGGACTCGACGTCGGGAAAGTACTTGTAGAGCGTCGCGCGCCCGATACCGGCGTCCTTGGCGATCTGCGACATCGTCACGCCGGTCACTCCATGCCGGGCGACCAGGGCGGCGGTGGCGTCCAGGGCGGCGTCCCGGACGGCGTCGCGGTGCGCGGCGATCGTCTCGCTCCAGAGTCTCGGCACGTCTCCGATGATACGCATCGCCCGGCTAGAGACAGTTGATTTGAGTGCGACACTATGTATTGTAAAAGGAGGCGGGTGAGCCCGCGACGCCTGACGGAAGAGAGAGCCTCATGACGGATACGTCCGCCGCAGCGCACCCCCACAGCCGGTCCTGCGACCCTTACCTCGGGTGTCCGCCGTGGGAGATCGGCGCTCCCCAGCCCGCGATGCTCGCCCTCGCCGAGAACGGCGAACTTCACGGGCGCGTGCTGGACGTGGGCTGCGGGACCGGGGAGCACACGCTGATCGCCGCCGCCTCCGGCCTGGACGCCACCGGGATCGACACGTCCGCCAGAGCCCTCCGGACGGCCGAGGAGAAGGCCCGCGAGCGAGGTCTCACGGCCCGCTTCGTCCGCCATGACGCGCTGCGCCTGGCAGAGCTCGGCGAGACCTTCGACACCGCTCTGGACTCGCTGTTCCTGCACGGCCTCACCGCCGCGGACCGTGCCGTCTATGTGGACGGCCTGCACACGGTGGTGCGGCCGGGAGGACGGCTGTTCGTCCTCTGCTACAGCGACCGGCACACCGGCGAACCGGACGTGCCGCACAAGCTGTCCCGGGACGAACTCGAATCCTGCTTCACCGACGGATGGGTCGTGGAGTCGGTAGAGGCCACCGTGTGCAGGTCCAACGTTCACGCCGGCGGCATCGCCGCCTGGCTGGCCACCTGCCGCCGCACCTGAGAGACGGCCTCAGCCCGCTCGCCGTCCCGACCTTCTCTCCCGCACCAAAGGACCTGGCATGCTGACCTCGGAAGTCGCCCTCCGGATAGCGCGGCCGAGCCGTTACCTGGCGCAAATGTGCCGGCACGCCGCCGCCATGGGCGAGATGGGCGGGGGCGGTCACCGGCCCCACGCCCACGCCGCCACCACCGCCCTCGCCCGCGGCGACCTGCGCGTCCAGGCCGAACATTCCGGCACCCACGGCGTCGTCACCTTCGACCCGTGGGGCCGGGCCATCCTGGACGCGACCGACGACACCCTCACCGTGCGCGTGGAGGCCGCCGACGAAGACGCCCTTCAGCAGATCCAGGACATCGTCACCAAAGATCTCGAACGGTTCGGCCGCCGCCGGCGGATATCCGTCACCTGGCCGCCGCCCGCGGCGCCGGGTGGTGACCCCGCACCCGCGAAACCGCCGCCCGGCTCGGGGCTCCCGCCCCGCCGCGGCCGCCGCTCCGTCATCGTGCTCACGCCGCTCATCGCCGCGGCCGTCGCCGTCCACCTCGGACTGGGCGGGGCGTTCTTGGCCGGATGGCACTGGACCGGCCTGACGATCGAGATCGTCGTGCTCATGGTCGCGGCGAAGATCCTCCTGGTCACGCTCGGCCGCCGCGTCCTCCGCCGCACGCACATCCCTCATCGGGGCGCTCTCCGCCACCTCCGGGCGGGAGGCCACCGGCCCGGTTAGGCCGCTCCTCATCGGCCGGTGGCCGACACGAGCAGAAGCGGGCGGGGGTCTACCCCGCCCGCTTCGGACGCCCTACATCTTCTTCAGCATGTCCCGCATCTTCGCGATCTCGGCGGACTGCGAGGAGATGATGCCGTCGGCCATCTGCTTGGCCTCCGGAGACTGGCCGGACGCCTGCTCGGTCCTGCCCATCGCCACGGCCCCCTCGTGATGCTCGATCATCATCTCCAGGAACGCCTTGTCGAAGGCCCGCCCGTCGGCGTCCTCCAGTTCCTTCATCTCCTTCTCGCTCATCATGCCGTCGCCGCAGGCCGCCAGGGCGATCGCCAGGGCCGGAACGGCGACGAGCGCAAGTACGCGCTTCATGATGGTTGAAGCCTTTCGTGTCGGGTTCTGTGGACTGACCGGTCGCCGGCGCCGAGGCGCCGGCGGGCCCGTCACAGCCTCAACACGCTCAGTTCGTGCAGGGCCGGCCTGGGCGGCGGCCTGCCGGCGACCAGAAGCCGCCCCATGGCGAGCAGCCGCGCCACCGTGGCCGGCGCCCTCCGCCGGTACAGGGCGATGACGGCCCCGAAGAGCGAGAGCGCCGTCAGCATCGCCAGGCAGACCTGTCCGCCCGGATGATCCCGCTGGTGATCGGCGGGTTGCCGCCCACCGCCGGAGTGGTGATGCGCGGACGCCTCCGGCATCGGCCGGGCAGCGCTCATGGACGTCATCGGGACGCCGGTCATGTCGGCCGGGTCCGGCGATGCCTGGAAGCCGTGCATCGCGAGGACGCCGAAGAACAGGACCAGGCCGAACAGCGGGGTGGGGGCGCGTCCGCGCCCCCACCGCTCCGGTCGCGTCCTCAGCCGTCCCACTCGCCGCTCCGCGGTGGTGTCCGCACGGTGGGAGGCAGGAGGCGCATGGTCAGGCGACGCGGACTCCGCCGGCGAACGGGCGTCCGGCCATGGGGGCGATCTTGACGACGTCGCCGGTCTGCGGGGCGTGGACCATCTTGCCGTTGCCGATGTACATGCCCATGTGGTGCAGGTCGCTGTGGAAGAAGACCAGGTCGCCGGGCTTGAGCTGGCTCATGCTCACGTGGGTGCCGGCGTTGTACTGGCTGCCGGTGTAGTGGCCGAGGGTGATGCCGACCTGGGCGTAGGCGTACAGCGTCAGGCCGGAGCAGTCGAAGCCCCTGATGTTGGCGCCCTGCGCGGTGCCGTACGTCGGGCCGGAGGCGTCGCCGCCGCCCCAGGAGTAGGGGACGCCGAGCTGGCTCAGGGCGGCCTGGACGGCTCTCATCGCCTTGGCCGAGGCCCCTCCGGAGGCGACGTTCGGGGCCGAGCCGGGGTTCGCGCCGGGAGTGGCGTAGGTGCCGAGCTGGCGCTGGACCTTCTTGAGCTTGACCTGTAGTTCCCGGCGCTTCTTCTTCGCCTCCTCGGTGAGCTCGCGCACCTGCTTCGCACGCGCCTCGGCCGCCTTGCGGGCGCGTTCGGCGCCCTGCATCATCTGCAGCAGTTGCGTGACGCGGCTGTTGTCCTGCTTGGCGAAGTAGCTGAGGGTGGCGGACCGGTCGAGCACGGCCTGGGGGTCGGCGGACGAGGCGAACGAGACGGTCGGGTCGACCGGGCCGTTCTTGTAGGTCTCGGCGGCCATCTTCGCCATCCGCGAGCGCCCCTCGTCCAGGGTCCTCTTCTGCTGCTCGGAGGTCCTCTTGGCGACGATGGCGGCGTGCTGCGCCTGCTTGAGGCGTTCCCGCAGGCCGTTGTACTGCTCGCTGAGCTTCTCGGCCTCGTCGGCGAGCTTCTTCTGCTGGGCGGTCAGCTCCTTGCGCGTCGGCCTGGGCTTCGCCTCGGCCGGGGCGGGGGCCACCAGCCCGACGGAGATCATGATCGAGGCCGTCCATGCCGTGGTGGCGATGATCCTGCGGCGGGCTGACGTTCGCGGGCCGGCAGCTCGTCGCTGCATGCGCTGTCCTCTCCTGTAACGCCTACCGGGTCAGCTGACGGGTTCGGGCCGGAGCCGCCCTACCGTCCGCGCGGGACGGACTCACCCCGGTGAAGATCGGGTCCCCGGTTCCCGGGACGGGGTCCGCGGGATTTGGCGCGGCCATCGGCCGTCCCCGGCGGGGACGCGGCACCGTGACCTCCTACGGAGGGTAGGAGAAAAGCCGCCTCCTCCGCCACTCGGCCAGCCGAATTGAACGTTTCTCACCCGGGTCCCGGCGGCCCCGCGGAGCTCAGCAGATCATGGCCAGTTCGGCGATCGCCGCGGCCCCGACGAGGAGCGGCGCCGCGACCGCCGTCGTCGCGAAGGCGCCGGCCGCCAGCCGGACGGCCCGGCGCGGCCCCACCGGCTCGGCGGCCTCCAGCCTGCGCACCCGCTCCGCCAGCCTGCCCCTCCCGGGGCCGCCGGTCGCGCCCAGCGCGCCCGCCGCGCCCGGAGCCGCGGAGAGCCGGCACAGGGCGTCCACCAGTGCCCGCCTGCCGCAGGCGCGCGCCGCGGCGTCGTCGGCGGCCATCTCCAGCAGCAGCGGCAGCCGCGCCTTCGCGCGCCGGACGGTCGGCAGCCACGGCAGCAGCGCGTGGACCAGGTCGAGCATGAGCAGCAGCGCGTGGTGACGCTGGCGCAGATGGGCCCGCTCGTGCGCGAGCACCGCGCCGAACTCGGCGGCGCTGAGCGACTCCTGCGCCCCCGTGCTCACCACGATCGCGCGGCGCCGCGCGGGCAGGGAGTAGGCCACGGGGACGGGATGGTCGAGGACCAGGACGTCCGGATGCCGCCGGTGCTCCCGGGCGACCAGGCGCAGCATCTCCCGGTGCCGGCGGCGGTGCCGCACCGCCCGGCCGAGCCGGGGCAGGCTCCGCGCGAGCGCGGCACCGCAGCCCGTCACCAGGATCAGGCTCGCGGCGGTCGCCGCCGCGATCGCCGGATACCCGTGGTGGGGCAGGCAATCACGCAGCCGGCCGAGGAGGCCGTGGCCCGGTCCGGGCGGGGAGAGCAACGCGACCGCCACGAGGCCCGCGCCGGCGACCACGGCGCCCACCAGAGCCGCGACCCAGCAGGCGGCGGCGGTCGCCGGGCTGAGCGCGGGACGCCGCAGGCGGTCCAGGACGGGCCCGGCGAGACACCCGAGCACGACCGCCGACATGAGCAGGCCGGCCATCGACACGATCACGCGATCATTCCTCGTCGCCTTCGGCGGCCCGCCGGCGCAGCACGTCCAGCAGGTGACCGACGTCCTCCCGGGGGACGCTTTCCGCGAATCTGGCCAGGATGGCGCCGCTGTCGGGGGCGTCGGTGAGGGCGTCCAGCATCAGGTCGACCGCGTAGTCCTCCCGCGCACGCGTGGGGCTGTAGCGGTACGCGAGCCCGTCCTGCGTGCGCCGCAGCAGGCCCTTCTGCGCCAGGCGTTCCGCCACGGTCTGCACGGTGTTGTAGGCCAGCGGCCTGTCGGCGTCCTCGTTCAGCCTCGCCAGCAGTTCGCGCACCCGCAGCGGGCCGGGCGCCGCCCAGAGCACGTCCATGATGGAGCGCTCAAGCGATCCAGCCAGTCCGGCCACGCGGTCACCCCCTCACGCCATTGTGCCGGAGATCCGGATCGCGCCGAAGGTTCGGCCGGACTGCGATGGCACCGGACGGATTGGGCATAAGTCGTCCGGAAGCAGCGAGAACACAGAAGATGACAACCGGGGGCGGCTTTGGCGGCGACGATGGATCTTCGCGGCAGGACGGCGATCGTGACCGGCGCGGCACGCGGCATCGGAGCCGCGATCGCCGGTGCGCTGGTGGCCGACGGCGCCCGGGTGGTGATCGGCGACATCCTGGACGGCGAGGGGGAAGAGCTCGCCGAGCGGCTGGGTGACGGGGCGGTGTACGTGCACCTGGACGTGACGGACTCCGCGCACTGGCAGGCCGCTCTCGCCGAGGCCGAACGGCTCTTCGGCCCGGTGTCGGTGCTGGTCAACAATGCCGGCATCGTCGAGTTCGGCGGCATCGCCGACCAGCCCGCGGACTCGTTCCGCCGCGTGATCGACATCAACCTCTACGGGGCCTGGCTGGGGATGCGCACCGCGCTGCCGTCCCTGCGCCGGGCGGGAGGCGGCTGCATCGTCAACATCTCCTCCACCGCGGGCCTGATGGGCTACGCCAACCTCGGCGCCTACACCGCCAGTAAATGGGGACTGCGCGGCCTCACCAAGACCGCGGCCCTGGAACTCGCCGCCGACGGCGTCCGCGTCTGCTCCGTCCACCCCGGCCCCATCCGGACGCCCATGACCTCCGGCATGGACGACTCCCTCACCGCCGGCCAGCCGATCCCCCGCTTCGGCGAACCCGAAGAAGTAGCCCAGATGGTGCACTTCATCATCACCCGGGCCACCTACTCCACCGGAAGCGAGTTCGTCGTCGACGGGGGCGCGGCCACCGGCATCACCCCACCGGTCAACCCGTCCACCTGACCGGCGCACACCCGGCCGCCGGGTCCTGCCACCCGCCGTTCAGCCGATGGCGAGGGGAATGCCGGCTCCGATGCCGAGGACGAGCGAACCCCCCGCCGCCGCGTAGGCGATCCACCGTGCCGAAGGAGCGGGACGGCGCTCGCCTCCACCGTCCCGCCGCCGCATCATCGGGACGATCCAGCGCAGGTAGTAGAAGACACTGGCGACCGAGTTGACGGCGGCGGCCACCGCGAGCCATGTGTAGTGACCGTCCAGCGCGGCCCCGAATATCAGCAGTTTGCCCACGAAGACCGCGGTCGGCGGCGTGCCGACGAGACCCAGCAGGCAGACCACCAGGGACACGGCGAGCAGCGGGCTGCGGCGGGCGAGCCCGGTGTAGGCGAGCAGGTCGTCTCGGCCGACGGCGATGACGGCGGCGAAGGCTCCGAGGTTCGTGACGGCGTACCCGGCCAGATAGAACAGCAGCGCCGGCTCGGCCAGGTCGGTCCGTCCCGCCATCGCGATCGGGACCAGCAGGTATCCGGCCTGGCCGATGGTGGAGTAGGCGAGGAGCCGCCGGACGTTGCGCTGCGCGAAGGCCGCGAGGTTGCCCAGCGTCATCGTCGCGGCGGCGATCACCGCGACGAGCAGCGGCCAGTCGTCCCTGCCGGGCGGCAGCGCCTGGACCGCGAAACGGTAGAGGGCGGCGAAGGCTCCGATCTTCGGCACGGTGGTGACGAACGCCGCGACGACCCGGGGCGCCCCCTCGGTGACGTCCGGGACCCAGAAGTGCGCGGGCACGGCGCCCGCTTTGAACATCAGGCCGGCGAGCAGCAGCACCACCCCGACCGCGACCGCGCCGCCCGGTGCCGTTCCCAGCCCGGCGGCGAGCGTTTCGTACGACGTGCCGCGGCCCAGCCCGAACAGCAGCGTGACACCGGCCAGCATGAGAATGCCCAGGAAGGCGCCCATCAGGTAGTACTTGAGCGCCGCCTCGGTGCCCGGCGCGTCCTTCCCGAAGCCCGCCAGAACGTATCCGGGGATGCCGGCCAGCAGATAGGCGGCCACCAGCACGAGGAGATCGGACGCGGCGCCGAGCACGATCGTGCCGAGGGCGGCCAGCATGAGCAGCGTGTGGAACTCGCTTTCCCGGCGATGGCCGCGCAGCGGTCCGGCCGCGAGGCCGATCACCAGCAGGGTCGCCGCCGTCACGACGATCCGCGTCACGTGGGTGAGGGGGTCGAGCATGAACGCGTCGAACGTCGTCAGGTCCGCCCGGCGGGCGGCGAGTCCCGCGGTCACGAGCCCCGCCACCAGGCCGGTCCCGCACAGGACGGCGACGATCCACTGCCGGGTCCGCGGCAGGAACGACCCGGTGAGAAGCCCGGTGACGGCGGTGCCGAGCACGCACAGTTCCGGCAGGAGATCCGCCGGGTTCTCCCGCGTCATCGCGCCACCAGCGCGACGACGGCGGACGAGACCGGCTCGATGACGTCCAGCAGGAACCGGGGCGCGACCCCGATGGCCGCGGACAGCGCGAGCAGCGGCGCCACCGCGGCGAGTTCGCTGCGCCGCACGTCGGTGACCTGGGAGGTGAGTTCCCCGGGCGGCCCCAGGACGGCGCGGTGCAGCAGACGCAGGAACAGCGCCGCCGTGATCAGGATGCCGGGGATCGCCAGCGCGCCGGCCACGACGAGCCCGGGGCCACCGCCGCCGATCACCCCGGTGAAGATCTGGAACTCGGCGATGAAACCGGAAAGACCCGGCAGGCCGAGCGAGGCGAACGCGCCGAGCGCGACGAGCCCGGAGAAGACCGGGGCGGCCCGGGCGAGGCCGCCGAACCGTCCCATGTCGTAGCCGTGCGCCCTGTCGTAGAGCACGCCGGACAGCAGGAAGAGCGCACCGGTGATCAGCCCGTGGCTCACCATCTGGGTGACGGCGCCGGTCACCGCGAGCCGCCGGGCGGCCTGCTCGCCCGCGGCCCCGGCGGCGCCGAGCGCCAGGACGATGTATCCCATGTGGTTCACCGAGGTGTAGGCGATCAGCCGTTTGAGGTCCTCTTGGGCGAACGCGACCAGCGCCCCGTAAAGGACGCTGACCAGCCCCAGGATGATGATCGCCCAGGCGTACCGGCGCCAGGCGTCCGGCAGCATCGGCATCGCGATGCGGATGAGGCCGTAGGTGCCCATCTTCAGCAGGATCCCGGCCAGGATCGCCGACCCGGCGGCGGGCGCGTCGGTGTGCGCGGGCGGCAGCCAGGTGTGGAACGGCACGGCCGGCGTCTTGATGGCCAGCCCGAGGCCGATGGCCAGCAGGACGAGCCCCGCGAGCCCCGGGGACCCGGCCAGCGCCGGGGTCCGGGTCAGCTCGACCATGTCGAAGGTGTGCGGCTCGGCGCCGAGGTAGAGGCCGATGAAGCCCAGCAGCAGGGCCAGCGACCCCAGGAAGGTGTACAGGAAGAACTTCAGCGCCGACCGTGTCCGGTCGCCGTGCCCCCACCCCGCGATGACGAAGTACATGCCGACGATGGACAGGTCGAAGAAGACGAAGAACAGCAGCAGGTCCAGGGCCGCGAACAGGCCCGAGGACACCGTCTGGAGGAACAGGAAGAGCACCGCGAAGGCCCGCACCTGCGGGGGCCGGCGCAGCGAGTAGATCGCGCAGACCAGGAACAGCAGTGCGGTGAGCGCCAGCAGCGGCAGCGACAGCCCGTCGACGCCGATGTGGTAGGCGGCGCGGACCGACGGGATCCAGCGCACCTTCTCCTCGTAGGAGATGCCGCCGCCGTTCCCGTGTCCGATCCACAGGGCGATGACCAGGGCGAGATCGGCGGCGCACGCGACGATCCAGGTCCAGACCACCGTGCGGGCGCCGGGGGCCGGAACGGCGCAGAGACCGAGCGCGGCGGCGAGCGGGAGGAAGATCACCAGGGAGAGCACGTTCACCTGACCAGCAGGACGATGAGGATGAGCACGGCGAGCAGGACGGCGGCCTGCGCGTAGTAGGTGTGCACCTGCCCGGTCTGCGGGCGGCGGGCCGCCGCGCCGAGCCACCGGGCTCCCCTGCCGACCGCGTCGACGAGGCCGTCCACCCTGACCTCCACCCGGTGGTCGGCGAGCGCCGCGGCGCGCCGTCCGGTGGCGGCGGCGACCCGTACCCCGCCGTCGATGACCCGGTCGTCGAACCGGGCGAGCGCCTGGGCGAGCGCGAACACCGGACGCGCGACGAGCGTGCGGGCGAGCCGTTCGAGATGGAGCCAGTGCAGGGCGGGCGCCGTCCACGCCGCTCGCGCCCGGACGCCGCGGCGCACGAACGTCCATGTCACGGCGAGGACCACGAGCGCCAGTGCGCCGGAGACGGCGAGTTCGGCGGGGCTCGCGGCCGGTTCTCCCCCGGCGCCGAGGAGGTCCCGCCACGCGCCGTCCACCGGCGGCAGCGCGAGGACCCCGAGAACCGCCGCCCCCAGGGCGAGCACGGGCAGCGGGAGCCTTTCGAGCGGGCCGAGGCGCCGCGTCCCGTGCCGCCCGGTGGCCCCGCGGGCCGCGGCGCCGGTCGGACGGGTCACGGCGATGAGCGCCCGGCCCGCGTAGCCCGCCGACAGCAGTCCCGCGGCGAGCCCCACCGCGTACAGCGCCGGGGAGTCCGCCAGGGCCGCGGCGAGCACGGCGTCCTTGGTGGCCCACAGCGACAGCGGCGGCACGGCGGCGAGGGCGAGCGCGCCGATGCCGAACGTGACGCCGACCAGGCGGTACCGGCGCGCCGCGCCGTGCAGTTCGCCGAGGTCCTTGGTGCCGAGGGCCGACAGCCACGTGCCCGCCGCGAGGAACAGCAGGCTCTTCACCGCGGCGTGCGCGACGAGTTGGGCGGTGCCGCCCGCGACCGCACCGGCTCCGGCGGCGAGCACCATGAAACCGATCTGCGCGCACGTCGAGGCCGCCAGCAGTTGCTTCAGATCCCGCTGGGCCAGCGCCACCGCGCCCAGCAGCAGCGCGGTGAGAGCACCCGCCCACGCCACCAGCGTCGCCGCCCAGCCGGTCGCGGTCAGCAGCGGCCCCAGGCGCAGCAGCAGGTAGGCCCCGGCGGCCACCATGGTGGCCGAGTGCAGCAGCGCCGAGACGGGACTCGGGCCGTCCATCGCCCGGGAGAGCCAGAAGGAGAACGGAAGCTGCGCCGACTTGCCCAGCGCGGCCAGGACGGCGCCGGCCGCGATGAGGTCCGGCCAGTGCCCGCGCCCGGCCGCCAGGCCGGCCAGGTCCAGCGAGCCCGTCCCGGCCAGGGCGGCGCCGGCGGCGAAGTAGAGGCCGAGGTCGGCGGCGCGGGTGGTGAGGAAGGAGACGTCCGCGGATCCGACCCGGCCGGGGTCGCGCCACCAGAAGCCGATGAGCGCGTACGACATCGCGCCCATGACCTCCCAGCCCATCAGCAGGACGGCCAGGTCGGTCGCGGTGACCGTCACCAGCATGGCCCCGGTGAACACCAGCATCAGGCCGAAGAAGCGCGCCCGCGACTCGTCCGCGCCGAACTCGCCCGCGGCGAACACGACGACGGCCAGGCTCACCGCGGCGACCGTCACGATGAGGGCCGCGGACAGCCCGTCCACCGCCAGCCCGGCGGGCAGCCGGCCGAACAGCGGGAACCGCACCGCCGGACGGGCCAGCGCGGCGGCGACGGCGAGGCCGAGCGTGGCGGCCAGGGCCAGCACGGCGGCGGCGGGAGCCGCGGGGTCGAGGCGGCGGCGCCCGACCGTGAAACGCCCGGTGAGCAGGAGCGCCCCGGTGGTGAGCGGTACCGCCGGGAGGAGCCGGCCGAGAAGGTTCATCCCCTCAGGTCCCCGGCTTCGTCGGTGACGTCCACGTCCCGGCTGCGGAACAGCGCGGTCACCACGGCGAACCCCATCGCCATTTCCAGCGCCATGACCGTGACGGCCACGAGCACCAGGACCTGGCCGTCCGCCGTCCCGGGCGCGATGTGGAACCAGAACGCGGCGCCGGCCACCAGGATCCCGTTGATCATGAGTTCGAGGCCCATCATCACCATCACGATCGACTGCTGGGAGAGCGCCCCGTACAGGCCGACCGCGAACAGTGCCGCGGCGAGCAGCAGGAAGACCTGGAGGTTCATGCCGCACCGCCGTCGCGGCCCGGGGGCCGGTCGTAGCGTCCCCGGTCGGTGGCGAGCACCACCGAGCCGATCATCGTGGCCAGGATGGCGATGCCGATCACCATCATCACCAGCATCTTCGGGCCCATGATCGCCTCGCCGAGGGAGAAGGCCGGATCGTGCGGCACCGCGCCCCGGCGGTGCGGCCACGGCGTCAGCAGGACGCCGGCCGCCATCGCCGCGAAGACCGCGATCGAGATCGTGAGGGCGGCGCGCCGGTTGTGCACCATCGTCATCGGCATGAGCCCGCCGGGGTTCATCATGTACATGATCATGAAGACCGCCATGACCAGCATCTCCATGATCATCATCAGCACGACCAGGACGCCGAGATAGTTCAGGTCGAGCAGCAGCAGCTCGCCCCCGACGCACAGGAACGAGGCCAGCAGGGCGAAGGTGGCCCGCGCCATGGAGTCCACGACGAAGACGGCCACCCCGAAACCGACCGCCGCCACCGCCAGGACCCAGAACACGACCGTCTGCATCCCACCTCCTCAGTCCAGGACCACGACGCCGACGACCAGCGCCTGTAGCAACGCGGCCGGAATCAGGACCGCCCAGGCCGCCGTCATGAAGCGGTCCATCCTGATCACCGGCCACCGCCCGCGAAGCCAGACCAGCAAGGCCAGCACCGCGACCGTCTTGATCAGCGTCCAGGCCCATCCGGGAAGCCACGGCCCCGCGCCCCCGCCGAGGAACAGCGGCACGGCGGCCGCCGCCGCGACGGCCACCAGGGCGAGCCTGCCCGCGAAGAAGAGCAGCCGGTCCGGGCCGGACAGTTCCGCCGCCGCCCCGCCCCCCAGGTCGTCCGCCACCGGGTGCTCCATCGGCCCCCAGAAGGCCATCGCGAGCGCGGACAGCAGGTAGACGGCGAAGGCGACCGGCATCCAGACCGCGAACCACACCTCGTCCTGCGCGGCGGCGATCGCGCCGAAGTCGAGCGAGCCCGCGCCGAGGGACGCGGTGATGAGAGCGAACATGTGCGGCAGTTCGTACGCCAGCCCCTGGGCGAGGAAGCGATAGCCGCCGACCAGCGGGAACGCCGAGTTGGCCCCCCACCCAGCCAGCCAGAGGGAGGCCCATGCCACGACCTCCATGGCGTTGAACCACACCACGCTCACCGGCAGGTTCCACACCCTGCTCCCGCCGGGACCGCCGTCGAGCGGGATCACCGCCGCGGCCAGCAGAGCCGCCACCGGAAGGCTGATCACGCCGATCCGCACGAGCGGGACGTCGGAGGCGAGTGTCCTCCTCCGCTGCCGCAGGAGAAGCAGGACGCTCTCGCGCAGCGGGGCGGCGGGCCCGTCGCCCGTGCGGAACGCGGCGTCCATCACCGCGGCGGAGTACGCCAGTCCCGCCAGGACCAGCGGAAGCGCCACCGCCGCCCCTACCGGGGCCCCGTCACTCACCGGGCGCCTCCGCCGGTTCGGCGAGCCGATCGAGGTCCGGGTCCAGGCCGGCGACGATCAGCCGCGCCGCCGCGAGTTCCGCCCCGCCCAGCAACTCCGGCAGGACGTCCAGGACGGGCGCGGCGGCCCGGGAGCCGACCGGGCCGCGCGGACCGCCGGTCCCTTCCAGCGGCGCGGTGGAGTCCGCCCGCGCGAGGGCCGCCCCGGTGTCGTCCAGCCACCCGCTCAGGCGGTCGAAGACATCTCCGAGGTGGCGGGCCTCCGGGCCGGCCAGTCCATGCCGGTCGGCCATCGCCCGGTCGATGCCCCCCACATCGCGAAGCATCCAGCGGAGCGTCCTCGACTGCCGGGTGCGCCTCGCGAACCCGGCGAACCGGACGGCGAGCACCTTCGCGGACCTGGCGGCCAGGACGTCGTCGCGCAGGCCACGCGCCCGGTCGGCGGCGTTCTCCCAGCCCGCGACCGCCAGCAACCGTCCCACGCTGTCGAGATGGGACGCCGCGCGGCGCCGTTCCGCCTCGCCCTCCGGCACCCGCTCTCCCGCGGCGGCACGCAGCCACGGCTCGTCCCAGAAGGAGGCTCCACCGCCTCGTCCTCGCGCGACACCGGCCTCGGCGTCCTGGACGATGTCGCCCTGCAGTGTCAGCCGGAGGACGAGGCCGGCGGGCCAGTCCTTGAGCGCCGGGCCGAGGGGGACATGCAGCACATCGAGTTTCAGGCCGTCCCGGTCGTCGGCGCGTCCGGCCATGGCCAGCCCCATCGGGGGCTCCATGCCGTGCTCGTGGCCCCCGTGCCCGTGCCCTGACATGTGGTCGTGCTCACCGTCCCCGCCCGGAGCCCACGGCCCCTCCCGCGACCGGGCCGCGGCGGCCGCCCACTGCGCCGGCACGTCGGCCAGTTCCCGGGCCGCCCGGTCCAGCGCGGCGGCGACCTCCTCGGCCGATGCCGTCTCCTCCAGCCGGACGAGAGCCCGCGGAGCCGGGATGCCGCTCCAGACGGTGTCCACCGCCGTCCCGAGTTCGGGGCCGGGCGTGCCGCACACGACCAGGGTCGTCGCCGCCGCGGGGGAGGCGACCGGCCGTCCGCGCCGGCGCCGCAGTTCCGCCTCCAGGAGCAGCCGGGTCCGCGTCGCACCCGGCACCGTGACGACGAAGACGTGCGGGCACGCGGTGGCGAACCGGACGAGCCGTTCCCTCAGACCCAACGGAACGCCCCCTCACGCCATGCGTAGACGACGCCGGCCATGAGGAGCGCGAGGAACAGGAACATCTCGATGACGGCCTTCGCACCCACCGAGGTGACGACCAGCGCCCACGGGTACATGAAGATCATTTCCATGTCGAAGGCGAGGAAGACCATCGTCACGGCGTACCAGCGCACGTGGTAGCGCGACAGCGCGTGCTCCTGGGGCCGCGCCCCGGACAGGAACGGGCCGACGCCGGCCTCACCCGGCGGCGCGAAGGCGAACGACAGGGCGTAGACGGCCACGATCAGCGCGGCCGGCGGACCGATGAGAGCGAGTACAGCCACGTACGCATGCATCCCGCCCTACCCGAGGACGAAACTCCTACACTCTGTAGGAGATCGCGCTGCGCGGCGCTCCCCTGCCGACCGGGTGACCGCGTCCAGAGCAGAGGCTCGGCGGCAGAACCGAACAGGTGTGTGACACTCGCGGCGGTTGTGGCGCTCTTTGATCAAGGGGACTTTCCGTGAATCCTGCCGTGAATGGAGAAGAGCTTTGAAGCGCACGTTGATGGGGGCGTCGGTGGCCGCGGTGGCGGTGGCGGGGACGGTGACCTGGACGGTCTCCGCCAACTCGACCGCGACGACGGCGTCGGCCGCGCGGCCGGCACCGGGCCGGGTCCAGGCACGTGCTCTTCAGGAGCTTCCCGGGGCCGCCTCCGGAGGCAAGAAGATCGAGGGGCTGCCCGCCACGAAGACCGAGCCGTTCAGCCTTGTCGGCATCACCTGGGACAAGCCCCGGGAGGAGCTTCGGGGAACCGTCCGGCTCCGCACGCGGGACGCCGGGACCGGCCGGTGGTCGGGGTGGCGCGCCCTGGAGCCGGAACTCGCCGACGCCCCCGACCGGGGCGGGCGCGGCGGCACGAACGGGCTGTGGGTCGGTCCGTCCGACGGTGTCGAGGTGCGCGTGACCGGGCAGGGCCGCACCCTGCCCGACGGCCTGCGCGTCGACCTGATCGACCCGGGCAAGGGGACCGCGTCGCCCAAGCCGCGGGCGGCCGGCCCGGACGCGGGCGCGAGGATGCGGCTGATCGCGGCGAGCACGCCCCTCGCCGGGCCCGTCACCGCGCCGAAGCCGGACATCGTGCCGCGCGCCGGATGGGGCGCGGACGAGTCCCTCGTCACGGAGCCGCCGACCTACGACACCTCCGTCAAGGCCGCGTTCGTCCACCACACCGACACGGGCAACAACTACACCTGCGCCGACTCGCCCTCGGTGGTCCGCTCGGTGTTCCTGTACCACGTGAAGAGCCACGGCTGGGCCGACATCGGCTACAACTTCCTGGTCGACAAGTGCGGCACCATCTTCGAGGGACGGGCCGGCGGCGCCGACCGCCCCGTCCACGGCGCCCACACCTACGGGTTCAACACCGACACCACCGGGATCGCCGTCCTCGGCACCTACACCGCCGCCAACGACCCGAACGTGCCCGGTGTGGCGCCCACGAAGGCCGGCCTCGACGGCGTCGCGAAGATCGGCGCCTGGAAGCTGGGGCTGACCGGCGTCGACCCGACGGCGAAGACGCTCCTGACCTCGTACGCCCCCGACGGGACGGGCGGCAAGTACCCCTACGGGCAGCAGGTCGAGTTCAACACGATCTCCGGTCACCGCGACGGGTTCGCGACCGCGTGCCCCGGCGATCAGCTCTACAGCGCGCTTCCCACCATCCGGACCGCCGCCAAGCAGCTCACCGTCCCGGCCCTGACCGCCACCGTGACCGGGGCCAAGGCCGCCGGCGGGGCCTACTACACCACGAGCACGGCCACCCTGAACTGGACGCCGGCCGAGGGCGCCACCTACACCGTCAGCGTGGACGGCGCGACGGCCGCGACGCCCCCCGCCGGGGCGACGTCCGCCACGGTGACCCTCGCCCCCGGCACGCACAGTGTCCAGTTGCACGCCGGCTTCGCCGACGGGACCACCTCCGCCTCCCCCGTCTTCACGATCGTCGCGGACACGACCCGCCCCGTCATCTCCTCCCAGGCGCTGTACCTGCGCAAGGCAACGGTCAACAGCACCGCGTTCCCCGTCTGGCTCACCTGGAAGGCCGGCGACAACACGCTGCTCAGCTCGCTGAAGGCCACGTCCCCGTACGCCAAGACGTTCGCCCCGACCACGACGAGCTGGGCCACGTCCGCCAAGCCGCTCTCGACCCAGTCGTGGTCGCTGACCGCCGCGGACGCCGCGGGCAACACCACGACCAGCGCCATCAGCCGCTACGCCGGCGGCGTCAGCGAGGGCTCCGCGTACCGCACCGGCACCTGGAAGCTCAGCACCACCAAGTACTACCTGGGCGGACGCGGCCTCTACAGCGGTTACCGGGGCGCGAGCGCGAGCTGGACGTTCACCGGCCGCACCGCCGGCCTGATCTTCAAGCGCGCGTCCAACCTCGGCGCCGTGTACGTCTACGTGGACGGCACCAAGGTCGGCACCCTGGACACCCGGGCCTCGTCCACCGCCTACCGCCAGCTCATGTGGACGCGCTCCTGGAGCACCAGCGGCAAGCACACCATCAAGATCGTGGTCGCGGGCACCTCCGGCCGTCCCACGGTCGGCATCGACGGCCTGCTCTACCTCCGCTGACACCCGCGTGCGGCGGAGGGCCGCCGGTGGATCGCCCGGCGGCCCTCCGCCGGGCGATCCACCACGTGCAAGGCCCGACATAGCCGGGCGATGTACGGGCAGTAGTGGTTGGTGGTATCGGCGCGGACCCGCCGGTCATGGGGGCGGGTGACCACCGTCCTGACGAGCCGGCTCGGCGGGAGGCGGCTCGGCGGGGCGCGGCAGACTCGCGTGGTGGTGCTGCTGGCGTGCGTGCTCGCGCTGAACACGGCCGACACCGGGGTGGTCGGGGCGATCGTCCAGGAGCTGCGGCATTCGCTGCACATCGACAACACGCAGGTCGGGATACTCACGGCGGCACCGGCGGCGGTCGGGGCGGTCGCGACGGTTCCGGTGGGGCAGCTGACGGACCGGATGCCGCGGGTTCCGCTGCTGGCGGGCAGCATCATGCTGTGGAGCCTCGCCATGATCGTCGGCGGGCTGGCGCAGTCGTATGTGTGGCTGCTGTCGTCCAGGGTGGCGCTGGGGGCGGTGACGGCGACGGCGGGGCCCACGGTCGCGTCGCTGATCGGTGACCTGTTCCCGCCCGAGGAGCGGGCCGGGACGTGGGGGCGGATCCTGGCCGGTGAGCTGGCCGGGCTGGGGTTCGGGCTGCTCGCGGGCGGGAACATCGCGGCGTTCCTGAACTGGCGGGTCGCGTTCTGGTTCGTCGCGGTGCTGGGGTTCGCGCTGGCCGCGTTGCTGTGGAAGATGCTGCCGGAGCCGGAGCGGGGCGCGCAGAGAGCGGAGGCGGGACGGGGCGGGAAGGAACCGGCACAGCGGCAGGTGGAGAAGTCGCATGTGACGCCCGCTCCGAGGAGCGTCCTGGACGCCGATCCCGAGACCATGACGCTGCGGCAGGCCGCCCGGTACGTCCTGCGGATCCGCACCAACGTGGTCATCATCGCGGCGTCGGCGATCGGCTACTTCTTCTTCGCGGGGCTGCGCACGTTCGCACTGGTCTTCGTCCAGGAACGGTACTCGGCCGGCCAGGGCGAACTGTCGGCGTTCATCCCGGTCGTCGGGCTGGCCGCGCTCACCGGGGTGCTCCTCGGCGGACGGCTGGCCGACGGGCTCGTCCGCAAGGGCGTGCTCACCGCGCGGGTCACGGTGCCGGGGGCGGCGTTCGCCGCGTCGGCGCTGCTCTTCCTGCCCGGCCTGCTGACCGGCCGGGCACTGATCGCACTGCCGCTGTTCACGCTGGCGTCGGCGCTGCTCGCCGCCGCGAACCCGCCGCTGGACGCGGTGCGGCTGGACATCGTCCACTTCCGGCTGTGGGGCCGCGCCGAGGCGATCCGGACGATCGTGCGCATGCTCGGAGAGGCGGCGGCGCCCGTGCTGTTCGGCTGGCTGTCCACGCTGCTGGCGTCCGGCAGCCGGACCGGGACCGGCCTGGACCGGGCGTTCCTGCTGGCACTGATCCCCCTGCTGGTCAACGGGGTGCTGCTGACCAGGACCCGGCACGCCTACCCGAGGGACGTGGCGGCCGCCCTGGAGTCCGAGCGCCGCTACCCCTGACGGCCGGGGGTCAGTCCTGCTCGGACGGGTTGTTCAGGATGCGGTAGCGGTCGAGGACGCGTTCCAGTTCGCGCCGTTCGCGCTTGGTCGGCCGGCCCGCGCCGCGGTCGCGCCGGCCGACCGGGACGAGCGCCTCGCGCGGCGGCGGGGGCGGGCTCTTGTCGATCAGGCATTCCTGCGCGGCGGGCGCGCCGACCCGCTTGCGGACGATCTTCTGCACGACGACGATCCGTTCCCGTCCGTCATGGCGGAGCCGCACCGTGTCGCCCGGCTTCACCGCGGTGGACGGCTTGGCACGCTCGTCGTTCACGCGGACATGGCCCGCCCGGCACGCCGTCGTCGCCATCGAACGGGTCTTCAGCAGCCGCACGGACCAGATCCACAGATCGACCCGCACGGACCCCTCGTCGCCCATGCGTCCATGATGTCACCTGAACGCCGGTGCCCGGTGAGAGCTGACCCAGACGCCGGCGCGTTCCCGCTGCTCGTAGAGCCAGCCGGCGCGGGCGTCGCGGTCGCCCGCACGTCCTCGGCCGCGACAGGGCCGGGGCATGCGGACGCCCGGGGCGGCCGGCGGGTGAGGCAACCGCCCCGGGTGTCCGCTCTCCGGTGTGGCGTGTGGTCAGGCGCGCTCCGTGCGTCCGGTCTCCGGCTCGGCTCCGGTCCGCGGCTCGGCCTTCGCGCCCTCCTCGCGGGTGACCTCGATGCGCTCCCTGCGGAGTTCACCGCGCACCGTCTGCTGGTCCTGCACCTGCTCGGTGCGGACGTGGACGCGCTCGACGGGGACGGTCTCCTTGATGACGACCGGACGCTCCTCGTAGAGGATGATCTCGTGGACGTCCTCGGAGATGGTGATCTTCGGGTCCGGCCGGCCGCCCTCGATGGGCTCGCGGTCGACCTTGATCTCCTCGTGCGAGACCGGGATCGTCTGCTCGACCATCTCGGTCTCCACGTACTTGCGCACCCGGACGCGGCCGGACTCGTGCCGCTCGGTGTCGATGCGCATCCGCTCCTCCGAGCGGGTGATCTCGGTCATCGGGGCCTCGGCGTCCTCGCGCGCCGGCTGCGGCGGCGTGGTCTGCCCGCGCCCCCTCTTGCCGGGACGGACGGCCATCCCGGCGGGACCCGCCGCCCCGGCCGCGGCGGCGGGGCCCGCCGTTCCGGTGGTGCCGGCGGCGCTCTCGGTGCTCGTGGCGTCCGCGGTGCCGGTCCCGCCCGCCGAGGTCTCGCCCTCCCCGGCCGGCCCGCGTTCGCCGGCCGTCTCGGACCGGCTTTTCTCCTGGCGGCGCCCGCCCGGGGGACGCACGCCGTAGTGGCGGTAGAGGTCCACGATCTGTGCGTGTGACAGGTGCTCGTCCGCGTTGACGTTCGGAGCGCCCTTGATGGTCTCCTTGTCGTAGGGGACCTGGAGCGTGTCCCGGCTCTTGTGCGCCCCGGCCAGCGGGACGAAGCTCTCCCGCACTCCGAACCATCCGGTGTGCACGGTCACCCACTCCGGGGCGCCGGAGTCGTCGTTGAGGTAGACCTGCTTGATCGTGCCGACCTTGGCCCCGCGGGTGTCGGTCACGCTCATGCCCATGAGTTCCCGCACCTCTGTCTGCGCCTGCACGTTGAGCACCTCTGCTTCCGTGAACGCTGCCGGATGGCGAGAAGGTGGGTTGGGAGGAGGGTTCGCCGCACCCACCACTCGGCAACGGTGTTCAATTTGATCCCGAGTTGCCGGATTACCTCCTGCTTTTCCGTACAAGGATTCAATAAACGCGTTTACGCGATTATTGGAAACGATTTACCCGCCCCTTGCATCACTCTCCGGGGCGCTCGTCCCCATTTTCTTCACAAATGCCGGCCGGGGCGTTCATCAACGAATGACGCATCCGCTCGCCAGGTGATCGTCTCAGCGGCACCCTTGAGGGCGGGACCGTGAGGCCCCGCCCTCAAGGAGTTCACCGGCCGGACGTTCATCCGGATGACGGGCCGTGCCCCGTCGATGGCCGTCGGCACAATTGGCCGCCATCGCGTCAGGAATGGGTTCTGTCCGGTTCCATGGCTTCGTTCAGGCGGCCGGTGGGTGTGCGCATGGGCCGGGTCCGGCGGATTATGTGGTGGGCGATGCGGCGGGCGGCGAAGTCGGCGCCGTGGACGAAGCGCATCACCGGCCCGAAGGTGTGGGCGGCGGCCAGGCCGGCGAAGTAGAGGCCGGACGAGGAGGACTCGAAGTCGCGGGTGAGGACCGGCGCGCCCACGCGGGTGCTCACGCGGGCGCGCAGGTCCGCCGCGAGCAGGTCGAGACGGGCCACATCCGGGACGTAGCCGGTGGCGGCGATGACGTGTTCGGCCTCGGTGACCACGCGGCGGCCGGTGCGGTCGACCGTGGTGAGGGCTATGGCGTCGCCATCTTCGATGGCCTTCACCAGGTGGTGCCCCGTGGAGACGCGGACGCGGTCGTCCAGGCGGCTGCGGAGCCACCAGGCGCCGGCGGGCGGAAGGGTCTCGCGGACGATCCGGCGGCGGGTCTCCTCCGGCAGGTGGCGGACGATGCCGGGACGCTCCGCCCACAGCCACGTCCGGTAGCCGGTGCCCAGGCCGGAGCGCGGACCGCCGAGGAGCCGTTTACGCAGGGGACGCCGCTCTTTGGGGACGACGTTCCAGTCGATTTCGGCCCTGCGGGCGATGAGGTGCGGGTGCGCGCCCGCGTCGGCGAGGAGCACGGCCGTTTCGAGGGCGGACTGGCCGGCGCCGAGCACGGCGACCTCCTTGCCCGCGAAGACGGTGAGGTCCCGGTGGGCGCTGCTGTGCGAGACGAGCGAGGACGGCATGCCCGCCAGCTCGCCCGGGACGTGGGCGAACGGCCCGACGCCGACGGCGACGACGACGGTCCGGGTCGCGATGGTCTCCCCGGTGGAGAGGGTGACCACGTAGCCGCTCGGGCGGGCCCGCTCGACGGTCACGACCTGTGCGTCATCGGTCGCCGGGACGGTCTCGGCGGCGAACCAGCGGCCGTACTCGACGAAGGTGTCCAGCGGGATCGGCTGCCCGAGGCGCCAGCCGGGATGGCGGTCGGTGAACCGCATCCCCGGCTGCGGCGATCCCAGGCTGGACGCGAACGGCTCGGACTTCAGGAACATGCCCACGGGCATGTTGGCATCCCAGAACCGCATCGGCTCGCCGATGATCCGGACGTCGATTCCGAAGGTGTTCAGGTAGGCGGCGGTGGACAGGCCGTAGGGCCCGGCACCGGCGATCACGACATCGCTGGCCGAGTCGCTCATGTCTCATTCCCCCGTGGTGAGTGTGGTTGTCATCTGGTGCGGAGTCGCTCGACCGCGCGGAGCACGCTCCGCCGCCCCATCGCGAGGAAGGGCGGCAGGTCGTCCCCGGCGTACCAAGCGAATTCGTCGGCCTCGCGCAGCGGGCGGAGCGTTCCCGCGCGCAGCGGCCGTCTGGCCGACTGCTGGAGGTAGTGGTTCTCCACCAGCAGGGTCCGGCCGAACGCCGGGCGCGCGTCCGGCACGCGGCGGCCGGACTGGTCGAGGTGCAGGACGCGCGCCAGGTCGAGCCCGTCGCGGTCGGTGAACAGCCGGAACTGCGCGCCGAGCCGCGGGTTGAAGTCGAGCAGGTGGTAGGCGCCGTCCGCGTCGAGCCGGAAGTCGAGGTCGAGGACGCCGCGGTAGCCGAGCAGCCGGACGATCCGGACCGCGAGCCGTTCCAGTTCGGGGTTCGCGACCCACTTCCCGATGACCGTGTGCCCGGCCTGCGGCGGGTGCGCGAGGTGCTTGCGGCCGGTCCCGCCGAACAGGTAGCCGAGGTCGGCGTCGAAGTAGCCGTGGAAGAACCAGTCGCCGCCGCCCGGCGGGATGCGGCGCTGCAGCAGCAGCGGGCCGGCGTCGCCGTCCGGGACGCCGTCCGGGTCGCGGGTGGCGGCGAACAGCCGGTGCAGTTCGTCGGGCGTCCGGACGAACGTGGTGCTGCGCATCCCGCGGCGGAGCCGCCAGGGCCGCGCCCACTTGGCGATCAGCGGCAGGCCGAGCTCCTCGGCGGCCTTGTCGACCTCGGCGGCGGACGTCGGCGTCCGGCTCGGCGGGCACACGATGCCGTGCTCCTCGCACGCGTCCCGCAGCAGGGACTTGTCGGCCACCCGGCGCGGGACGTCCGGGTCCTGCCGGGGGAAGACGAAGTGGGGCCGCAGCGCGCCGGCGTGCTCGGCGATGAAGATCGCCCCGGCGTCGTCCATCGGGACGAGCAGGGCGGGGCGGCCGATGCGCTCGCCGATCGCCCGCAGCCGGCCCGCCAGTTCGGCCGGTTGCCCGGCGGGCGGCGCCCACGGGTGCCCGCGGTACAGGTAGCGGGAGCGGGACGCGGGGTTGGCGCGCCCCTCCATGATCGCGTGGACGGGTACTCCGGCGCGGCCGAGGCTCCTGATCGCCGCGAGCGTCCCGTGGTGGAAGAGGTTGCGATCGGTGCGCAGCAGCAGGGCGGGCAGGCCGGGATCGAGGCGCGTCCCGGCCGGGGTCAGGGTAGTGGAGGCCACGGGTTCACCCGCATTCCCAAGGATTGTGGCGCACGAAAACCTTCCTAACGTAAATTCTGTACTCGCTTCGTCCATACGGCTTTTTCGCAACGGACGTCCCAGGGCATACAATACGCATGCGAGGTGCGGAGATCCATTCCATTGGACGGTCATTCGAAACCCGAAAGAAAAAGCTGTTTCGATTCCGTCCGATATCCCCTGTTCCGGCCGCATTCACCGTGCTGGTCCTGCTGGTGGCGTTCACGGCGGCCATCTGGACGCGCTCCCCATCGGTCCAACGAGCTTCGACATATGTGCCGTTGGGGGCGTTTCTGGGGTCGGGAGAGGAGGGGGTGGCCCGGATCGGCGCGTTCCAGCGCTGGCTCGGCTCCACGGTGACGGTCGGCCACACCTACCTGCCCGGCGACGACTGGAGCGGGATCCGGGGACCGCGGGACATGCTCGTGCCGTGGGCGCGCTGGAAGGCGGCCGACCCGCGAAGACTGCTGGTCCTCAACGTCCCGATGATGGCGCCGAACGAGACGCCGATCCCGGTGCCGGCGCTGTCCTCGCTGCTGCGCGGCGGCGCGGCGGGCGCGTTCGACGGCGACTACCGCACGCTGTCGCGGCGCCTGGTGTCCCTCGGCGCGGGTGACACGATCATCGTCCTCGGCTGGGAGATGAACGGGGACGTCTACGGCGGCCGGTGCGCGCCGAATCCCGGCGCGTGGAAGGCGTACTGGCGGCGGATCGTCACCGTCATGCGCTCGGTGCCGGGCGCGCGTTACCGTTTCGATTTCGCGCCGAGCCGGGGGCTGGACGTGATCCCGTGGACGGAGTGCTATCCGGGTGACGACGTCGTCGACATCATCGGGACCGACAGCTACGACCAGCCCGAGGGCAAGTCGTTCGCGGATTTCGTGGACGAGCCGTACGGGCTGCGCGCGCAGGCCGATTTCGCCGCCGCGCACGGCAAGCCGATCTCGTTTCCGGAATGGGGTCTGTTCCGCAATTCCGACAACCCCGATTTTGTGCGGGGAATGCACGACTGGATGATGTCGCACCATGTCGTGTACCAGACGGTCACCGACTACTGCCCGCACGGCGTCTGGTCGTGCGGCGCGAACCCGCGGTCGTCCGCCGCCTACCAGGAGCTGTTCGGCGGGGTGACGGCGCCGCGGCCGATGAGCGGGCCGTACCCGCCGGGGCCGTCCCCGGCGGGTACGAGAGCGGCGTGGGCGAGCCCGCCGGCCACCGTCCGCGAGCCGGCCGGGACCTCCTCGGCCGCGCGTCCGGCCACCTCGCGGGTGACGGCCGCGAGCAGCGCCACCGTCCCGGACACGTCGTAGTCGGCCGCCGCCGCGGCGGCCGCGCGTCCCTCCCGCTCGGCGATGCCGGGGCAGCGGAGCCGCGTGGCGATCTCCTCGGCGAGCGCGGCGGGATCCTCGACCGGCACCAGCGCCCCGAGCCCCGGCCGGACGATCTCCGAGATGCCGGGAACGTCCGTCCCGACGATGGGGCGCCCCATCGCGAGCGCCTCCAGCGCGGTCAGCGGCAGCCCCTCCCACCGGGACGGCAGGACGAGGAGGTTGGACGCCGCGAGCCAGTCGCGCGGGTCCGCCACCGCCGGGACGAACCGGACACCGGGCACCCGTTCGCGCCGCAGCCGCTCCAGGTCCTCGCCGTCCCCGACGATCGCGAGCAGCGCCGAAGGGCACCGCGCGGTGACGGCCGGCCACGCCGCGAGCAGCACGTCCTGCGCCTTCTGCCGGGTCAGCCGCCCGATGCAGACGGCGAGCGGAACGTCGGCGGCCAGTTCGAGCCGGGCGCGCGCGGCGAGCCGGGCGGTGCCGTCGGCGGGCGTGAACCTGCGGCGGTCCACGCCGTTGCGGACGAGCCGGTAGGCGCCCTGCACGTCCGCCGCCATGCCCTCGCTCAACTCGCCCGCGCCGACGCAGATCAGCGCGTCGCTCCAGCGCGCGGCGAGCCGTTCCCAGCGGCGGCTGAGGGCCTCCTGCCGTCCGGTGGCGGCGAGCCAGGACCAGCCGTGCGGCTGGAACAGCGTGGGCGTGCCGCGCGGGCGACGCAGCAGCCGCCCGGCCAGGCCCGCCTTCGCCGAGTGCAGGTGCACGACGTCGGGGGCGAACGTGCGGACCAGGCGGCGGAGGCTGAGCGACTCCGGCAGGGTCGCGAGGCCGGGGGCGCGGCCGGCGGCCCAGCTCAGCCAGGGCACGCCCGCGGCCATGCACCGCTCGGGCAGATCGCCGCCCGGCGGGCAGGCCACCGCCACGTCCCAGCCGCGCCGGCGCTGGTCACCGGCCGCCTGCCCGACGTAGACGGCGACGCCGCCGCCGTTCGGCTGGCTGACGTGCAGGACGCGCAGCGCCCCCGGCTCAGCCATGCTCCACCTCCCCGGGGTGCCGCCGGACCGCCAGATACCCCCGGGTGCGGGCGAGGCCGGCGAACGCCGCCGCCGACGCGGACCGACCGAGGATGAGCCGCTGGTTCCGCACGACGTCGGGCCGCCACTTGTACTTGTACGGCTCGTCGCCGCGCAGCAGGCTGACGCCGAGGCGGTAGTAGTCCCGCGCGAGCGCGAGGTCCTCGCGCAGCATCATGAGCGAGACGTCCACGCAGGCGCGCAGTTCCGGGACCGCCCCGTACAGGTAGGCGCCGACGTGGCGGTGGCCGATGAGCACGAGGTCGGCGGCGACGAGCCGGCCGTCCCACCGGTACTGCAGGACGGCGGCGCGCCCGTCGCGGACCATCCCGCTCACCGCCTCGGCCAGGTGCCGGCGGAACCGCTCGCGCCTGTGCTCGGGGTTGATCGGGCGGCCCTGCCACTGGAGCGTGTGCAGGTCGAGCAGCTTGTGGACGGCCTCCGCCGCGCCCTCCGCCGGGGCACGTTCCACGGTGATGCCGCGAACGTCGATCTTGCGGAGTTTCGCGCGCGTCTTCCCGGCGGTGCGGCGCGGCAGCCGGCCGAGGACGTCGTCGATCCCGGTGGCGGTCAGTTCGAGGCACACCGACGACGGCGTCTGCCATGTCCGGCGCGGCCACTGCGCGGCGACCAGGTGCGCCACCGACCCGGGCCGGACCTCGCGCAGGTCGATCGCGCATCCTCCGCACTCCTCCAGCAGGGCCCGGGTGAGGTGCCGGACGGCCCCGTCCGCGTATGCGGGGTCGAGGAGGAAGTCGGTGAAGTCGCTCTGCTCCCCGCCCAGCGGAACCAGCACCGGGAACCCGTAGCAGGTGCCCGCCATCAGCGGCGCCGCCGCGACGAGCCGCCCCCGGTACCGGACGAGGACGAGCCGGAGCCGCCCGCGCCCGCCGTAGCAGCCCCACCAGGAGCTCAGCCACTCGTGCGTCTGGAACGGCGTCGCGGCCGGGCTGCGGTCGTACAGGTCGCGCAGTTCGCCGGCGACCCCGGCGAGCGCCTGCTCCTCCCGGTGAACCTCGGCCGACCATTCGGCGGCCGGGGCGGCGAGCCGGACGGACGTGAGCGCGGTCATGGCCTCACCTCCACCCGATCGACGCGCTCCAGCGCGGGTTGCGGCTCCGGCGCGGGTTCCGGTACGGGCGCGTGGCCGGCGGCGTCGCGGCCGGGCGTGCCGCCGCGGCCCCGGCGGCCGCTCACGAGGGCGGCGCCGAGCCCGGCGAGCAGGATCCCGGACGCGGTCCCGACGGCGACGTCCAGCACCAGGTTCGGCGACGACGGCGTGGCGGGCGGCTCGGCGAGGTTCATCAGCGCGACGCGGACGCCGGTGTCGGGGCGGCGCGCCGTCCCGTACTGGACGAGCGCGTCGGCGGCGGCGTTGGCGTACGCGGCGGCGTCGGCGGGCGTCCGGGCGCTGCCGGTGATCCGGATCAGCGGCGTGTCCGGCGAGGTGGACGCCTGGACGTGCTTGCGGATGGCGCCGGCCGGGGTCCTCGGCAGCGGGAGCGAGGAGTATTCGAGGGTCTCCGGCAGCGGAGCGAGCCGCCCGAACACCTGCGCGAAGCTGACCGCCGCCGGGCCCGACTGGTCGCTGCCGCCGTTCACGACGAGGACGTACGCGGTCGCGGTGTAGGTGGCGGGCGCGAGCAGGGTGTATCCGAGCCCGCCGAGGGACCCGGTGAGGACCAGCACGACGACCAGGCCGAACCGCCACAGGAACGTGATCAGCGACCTGCGCGGGCGCCGGACGTTGGCATCACCTTGCGGCATCATGAGCCCTTTCTCATATCGGGACGACCTCGCGGACGGACGGTTCGGGCAGGTAGAGGCGGGCGAGTTCGGCTGCCTGCGCGGCGATGGCGTAGCGGGCGACCGCGGGCGGCACCCGCGTCCTGTCCCGCTCCTCGCGCAGGGCTCGGTCGAGTTCCGCGCTCCAGCTCCGGACGTCGCCCGGCAGCCGGCGCGCGTCCGGGGCCGCGCCGGGCGGGAGGTCGTCGAGGGCGGGGCAGGTCGTGTAGCGGACGGGCAGCCCGGCGGCGAGCGCCTCCAGCACGCCGAGCCCGAACGTCTCCTGCACCGACGGCGCGGCGAGCACGTCCATCGCGGCGAGCACGCCCGGCACGTCCGACGTCCCCCCGGTGAAGATCGCCGAGACGCCGAGGCGGTGCGCCAGCCGTTCGAGCGCGTCCCGCATCGGCCCGTCCCCCGCCAGCAGCAGCCGGACGCCGTCCAGCCGCGCGACCGCCTCGATCAGCAGGTCGAACCGCTTGGTCGGGACGAGCCGCCCGACGGCCCCGACGACGCGTTCGGCGGGTTCGATGCCGAGCCGCCGCCGGGTCTTCGCCCGCCGCCCGGCGTCGAACGCGAACGCGGCGGCGTCGATGCCGTTCGGGATCACCACGATCCGGCCGGGTTTCACGCCCCAGTCGCACAGCCGGCCGGCGACGGTCGGTGACACCGCGACGGTCGTGGACCCGAGCCGCTCCGTCGCCCGGTAGAGCGCCCGGACGCCGCGCGTCGTGGGCCGTCCCTCGATGTGCCCGTCGCCGAGCGAGTGCTCGGTGGCGATGACGCGGGCCGTCCCCGCCAGGCGGGCGGCGATCCGGCCGTACACGCACGCCCGGTACAGGTGGGTGTGGACGACGTCGAACCGTCCGCGCCGGATCAGCCGGACGAGCCGGGGCAGCGCCGCGAGGTCCCGGTTTCCGCGCATCCCGATCTCGTGGACGGGGACGCCCGCCAGGCGGATCTCGGCGCCCAGCACGCCGGTCCGGGTGAGCGTCGCGACCTCGCACGCCACCGGCAGATGGCGGAGCAGCAGCGCGAGCTGCCGTTCGGCGCCGCCGTGCTCCAGCCCGGTGATGACGTGCAGGACCCGGGTCACACCCGGCTCCGGTGGCGCAGCACGTGCCGCAGGAGCTTGGCGTGCAGCCGCGGGGAGCCGTCCCGGTCGCCGACGTACGTCCGGGGCAGCGCGTGCCGCGACGGCTCTGCGGGACGGATGTCGCACGCGTGCTCGTATCCGGCGGCGCGCACCGCCTCGATCTCGCGGGCGGTGGCATGGCCGTAGGGGTAGGCGAAGCCGGTGACCGGCGCGTCGACGATGCTCTCCAGGACGGCGCGGCTCTCCTCCAGTTCCTCACGGAGCTCGGTGGCGTCCGTCTCGGGGAGGGACACGTGGTGGCGGCCGTGCGAGGCGATCTCCATGCCCGCGCCCGCGACGGTCCGGAGCTGGTCGGCCGTCATGAGCGGTTTGCGCGGGCCCTCGTCCCAGGTGTTGTAGGTGCCGATCCGCCCGGACACGACGTACACGGTCGCGCCGAACCCGTACCGCAGCAGCGCGGGGACGGCCCGGGTCGCGAAGTCGGCGTAGCCGTCGTCGAAGGTGAGGCCGACGAGGCCGCGGGCCCGGCCGGCGGCGTGCGCGTCCAGCAGCTCGCCCATGCCGACGCCGCGCAGGCCGTGCGCCCGCAGCCAGCCGAGCTGGCGCTCGAACCGCGCCGGCGACACGGTCACCAGGTGCGGATCCTCCTCATAGTGGTCGACCGAGTGGTACATCAGCACCAGCGGCACCGGCCGGATCGGCTCCGCGGGCCGGATCGGTTCGGTCAGACGGGTGGGTTCGGTCGGCTGGCTCACTGGTATCCCCCGATTCGGTCCGGTCGCGCACGCTGCGGCGCGGCCGCAAAGCCATCCATGGAGCAATGAGGTCGGGTCCCGCCAGGACGAGCAGGACCACGAACACGGCGGTGGTCACGAGCCCACCCGCCGCGAGGTGGACGATCAGCGGCGTCCCGGCGGCGACGCGCACGACGAGCAGGCCCGCCATGCAGGCCCCGGCCGTGGCGAGCACCAGCCGGGACATGTCGGCGGCGATCCGGCGCAGCGAGATCGGCGCGATCCCGCGCCGCAGCCCGATCAGCATCAGGACGGCGGCGAGCGTGATCCCGGCGGCGTTGGCGGCGGCGAGCGCGAGCGTCCCGGCCACCGCGGCGAACACGCCCCCGACCGCGGCGGTGACGGCGAGGCCCACGCCGATCATCCAGGCGGGACGCCAGGTCGGCCGCCGCTGCGCGAAGAACGCGCGGGTCGCCAGCCCGACCGCGGTCTGCCCCCACAGGCCGAGCGCGTAGACGCGCATGATGGACGCGGTGCTCGCCGTGTCCGCGGACGTGAACTCGCCGTGCTCGAACAGCAGCCTGATCACGGCGGGCGCGAACGCGATGAGGAACGCCGCCGCGACCAGCACTATCGTGCTCGCGGTCACGAGGTCCTCCCGGATGCGGCGGGCGACCTGCCCGGTGTCGCCGTCCGCCGAGGCCCGCGCGAGCCTGGGGAACGTCACGGTCACGATCAGCAGCGACATGATCATCGGGACCTGCGCGACCTTCTGCGCGTAGTTCAGGTGCGAGATCGACCCGGTGGCCAGTTCGGAGCCGATGAACCGCTCGACGAACACCTGCGCCTGCCGCGTGACCGTGTAGACGACGACGGGCGCGACGGCCGCGAGCCCCAGCCGCACGTCGATCGGGCCGGCCGGGGCGGGCGCGGCGCGCAGGCAGCGTCCGAACGCCGGGGCCTGGACGGCGACCATCAGGACGCTGCCGCAGGCGACGCCGACCGCCGCGCTGGTGATGCCGATGGTGCCGGACAGGCCCGCGATCAGCGCGAGGATGCCGATGTTGTAGGCGAGGTAGATGGCCGCGGGCGGGCCGAACCTGTGGTGGGCGCGCAGGGTCGCGCTCATGAACCCGGCGAGGCCGAACGTGACGACGGTGATCGCCGTCAGCCGCACGCACTGGATGGCCGGGCCGTGCCGGGGCAGGCCGGGCGCCAGGACGTCCACCACCACCGGCGCGGCGACCGCGAGCGTGAGCGTGACGGCGGCGAGGCCGAGCACCATGCGCGGCAGCGTCGAGCCGACGAGCGGGCGCAGGCCGTCCCCCCGGGCGAGGAGCCGGGTGATGACGGGGACCATGAGCAGCGCCATCGCGTCCTCGATGAGCAGCGGCGACACGGTCTCGGGGATCGTCCAGGCGACGAGGAACGCGTCGGTGCTGCCGCTCGCGCCGAACTGGTGCGCCATCACGAGGTCGCGCACGAACCCGAGCGCGGTGCCGGCGGTGATGAGCACGCCCGACAGCGCGGCGGCGCGTCCCACCGAGTCCGTCCCGCCGGTCATTCCCGCACCGTCCCGAACGCGCGCGCGCCGATGGCGCCCATGACGATGGCGGTGAGCACGCACGTCGGCCCGCCCATGTCCGCGTACACGAAGTTGACGAGCAGGAACGTCAGGAGCCCGACGCCGGCGAGCCACAGCGGGTCGCGGGGGCGGCGGCGCCTCCACAGCCCGGCGAGCAGCACGCCGAACAGCGCGCCGAACCCGGCGAGGCCCACCACGCCCTGCTCGGACAGGAACAGCAGGTATTCGTTGTGCGGCGACAGCAGCGGTTGCCGCACGTACCCGTTGACGGAGTCGTCGGTCTCGCTGCCGGACGACAGCCCGATCGAGGCGTAGGTGTCGCGGTAGGCCGGGAAGTTCTTCACGCCGACGCCGGTGACGGGGTGGTCCTCCCAGATCCGCAGGGCGGCGGCCCACAGGTTGTACCGGTCGTCCACCGACTGATCGGGCTGGCTGATCGAGGCCACCATCGAACTGGACCGCTCGGCGACCGCCTGCCCGCCGCCACCGACGGTGACCACCACGACCAGCAGCGCGGCGCAGCAGGCCAGCACCTTCACCGCCGTCCACCGGTCGAAGAGCACCATGGTGAGGACGGCGGCGGCACCGAGCGCGATCCACGTCCCCCGGCTCAGCGCGAGCGCGAGCGCGACGGCCAGCACGACGAGGCCGATCAGCGCGGCCGGGACGGCGGCGGCCCCGCGGCGGGGCGCGGTCAGCGCGAACGCGGTCAGGATGAGGAACGCGAAGCCGACCACGATCGACATCGCCATGACGTCGAGGGCGCCGAACGTGCCGACGGCCCTGATGTTCTCCCCGCCTATCGACGCGCCGTTGCCGGTGGCCGACTGCCAGATTCCGTACCCGGCCTCCGCGAGCCCGAGCCCGAGCAGCGACGAGCAGACGATCGTGAGGTCGCGGCGGTCCCGGACGAGCAGGACGACGGCCAGCGGCACCAGCACGAAGATCTGCGTGTTCCGGACGAACCCCGCCAGGCTGGCGGTGATGTCCGCCGAGCACACGGTGCTGATCCCGAGCCCGACCACCAGCGGCCCGAACGCGGGCAGTGCCGCACGCGGCATCTGCACCCGCCCGGTGACCAGCAGGAACGCGGCGACCAGCACGAGCGCGAGGCCCGCGACGTCCCCGGCCGTGATCTGAACGCCGGGCCCGAACGCGTCCGGACCCGGCGGGATCCCGACGGTCGCCACCGTCACCGCGATCAGCCAGCTCGGACGCCGCGGCACCCGCATCGCCGCTAAGGGCGCGGTGTGGGCGGTCATCCGGCGTCCCGGAGGAGCATCGTCCGCGCGGTCAGCAGCAGGATCTTCAGATCGCCGGCGAACGTCCAGTGGTCGATGTAGTGGTTGTCGAGCCGGGCCCGCAGCTCGATCGAGGTGTCGCCGCGGAACCCGTTGATCTGCGCCCAGCCCGTCATCCCGACCGGGGCGCGGTGCCGCAGCATGTAGCCGGGGCACGTGCGGGCGAACTGCTCCACGAAGTGGGGGCGTTCCGGACGCGGGCCGACGAGGCTCATGTCACCGCGGACCACGTTCCACAGTTGCGGAAGCTCGTCCAGCGACGTGTTCCGCAGGAACCGGCCGATCCGGCCCATCCGCTCGTCGTTCTTGACCGTCCAGCGGGTGTCGGCCTCCTGCTCGTCCGCCGGTTTCAGCGTCCGGAACTTCAGCAGCACGAACTCCCTGCCGCCGAGCCCGATCCGGCGCTGCCGGAACAGCACGCCCGGCCCGCCCTCGATCCGCACCGCGAGCGCGCACACGGCCAGCACCGGCGAGGCGAAGATCAGCAGCAGGCACGCCACCACGAAGTCGAGCGTCCGCTTCGCGTGGCGGGCGGCGGGGTCGCGGAGCCGCCAGTCGACCCGCGCGCACGGCAGCCCGGCGAGGTACTCGCGCCGCGCCCGCGCCACCGGCACCACGTCCGACGGCGGCTGGACGAGCAGCGTCTCGCACGGCAGCTCGAACGAAACGCGCAGCACCCCGTCCAGGTGCTCGGGGTGGACGTCCTCGGCGACCACCACCAGCGTGTCGATCCCGTATTTGCGCACCAGCGCGGGCAGGTCGGGCGTCTCGCCGAGGACCGGCGCCGCCGCGGGACGTCCCGCCGCCACCTGCCCGACCACCGACAGCCCGAACTCACCGCGGTCCCGCAGGACGTCGAGCATGTGCGCGGACGTCCCGCCCGTCCCGACGACGAGCGCCCGGCGCGGCCGGGTGCGGCGGCACCGGTACGTCCGGACGGCGGCGTACACGAAGGCGCGGAAGCCGAGCGACATCGACGCGGACACGGCCACCGCCCACAGCAGCGCCGCCACCGGATGCGGCAGCAGCACCGCCGTGACCGCGGCGACGGCGAGCGTCCGGGCGAAGATCGCCGGCACGTCGGTGAGCAGCGACGGGCTGCGGCGCGTCCGGTACAGCCCCCCCGACGCGTTGAGCACGACGACGGCCAAGGCCGCGGCGCCCGGGAGCATGGCGTCTCCCGACATGGAGACGCCGACGGCCATCGCCCAGCCGTCCACCGCGGCGAGGCACACCGCGTACAGGCGGGCCAGCCTCCGCGTGCCCGCCGTGACCCGGCGATGCGAGACGAGAACGGCGGCACCGCCGCCCCCCGGCACGAACTCCGAAGGGCCGGCATCGGCGGAGGGACTCAGCTCCTGGGCTCTCATCGCGCGTCCCTTCACGGACAAGTACTCACCACTGAGGTGACCTGACGTGGGCCGTGTCGGGCGGCCTCGGCCAGCATCGCAACAGGCGGACACCCGAATCGCTGCTTTTAACCGCCCCCACCGCAGTCTTGAAGAGAAGATCAACTAGTGCCCGGACAGCGGCGGACCACGAAAGATGGACCGAATCGGCTCCCCGATGCGAACCTTCGCGGGACCATGGACGTCCTAAACGATCGGACGCCCCCACCGGCCGCCCCTGTCTGCGGGCGTGCCACGAGTAAGGCCGTTCCGTAAGCGATCTTGTTGCCGTCCCGCGGCGCGGGTCCGGCGGGCTGTTGAAGGAGAACGGTGCGAGGTAAGGCCTTGGTGATGGCCCTGGTCCTGGGGCTGGCAACCGCGTGCGGCGGCGGCGAGACCAGCGGAACGACCGCGAAGGGCGGCGAGGACGGCACGCCGCAGGTGACGATCAGCCCGGCGGACGGGAACGGCAAGGCCCGCCCCGACCAGGGCATCACGGTCACCGCCGCGGGCGGCAAGCTCGGCACCGTCTCGGTGAAGCTGAAGGGCGCCGACGTTCCCGGCACGCTGTCCCCCGACAAGACCCGGTGGCGCTCCAAGTGGACGCTACAGCCCGGTGCCGGCTACCAGGTGTCGGCGACGGCGACGTCCGCGAAGGGCAAGTCCACCACCGCGACCAGCGCGTTCCGCGCCAGCCGCGCCACCGCCGCCACCCGCGTCAACAACGTCGTGCCGAGCGAGAACGAGACGGTCGGCACCGGCATGCCGGTCTTCGTCCAGTTCAACAAGGCCGTCCCGGAGAAGGCCAAGCCCGCCATCGAGCGCGCCATCGAGATCTCCTCCACCACCCCGACCGAGGGCGCGTGGCGCTGGCTCAGCGCCGGCGAGTCGTTCAACGGCCTGCCCTCGGTCGTGTTCCGCCCGAAGCAGCCGTGGAAGCCGCGCCAGCGCGTCACGGTCACCGTCCACTACGCGGGCCTGAAGATCGGCGACAACGTCTACGGCGACCGGGACGTCACCCACACCTTCAAGATCGGTGACTCCCACGTCATCAACATCAGCGCGAAGACCCACCGGCTCGTCGTCAAGAAGAACGGCCGCCCCGTCCGCACCTGGGGCGTCAGCCTCGGCAGCGGCGGCGACGTCCAGGGCGACGGCATCGACCACCTGCTCACCACCAGCGGCGTCCACCTGACCATGGACCACAGCCGCCTGGAGCGCATGCGCCCGCCGGGCAAGAAGAAGGGCGACCCCGGCTGGTACGACGAGAAGGTCCCGTGGGCGACCCGCATCTCCAACAGCGGCGAGTACATCCACCAGAACATGGACGACCCGTCCTGCCTCGGCAAGCGCAACTGCAGCCACGGCTGCGTCCGCTCACCCACCGCCGACGCCCAGTGGTTCTTCCACTGGTCCTACCGCGGCGACATCGTCAGCATCACCGGCACCAAGCGCAGCCTCCAGTGGACGAACGGCTGGGGCTACTGGCAACTGCCCTTCGCCCAATGGACCAAGGGCAGCGCCCTAGGAACCCCCATAACCACCACCCAAGCCTGACCCGCGGCTACCAGGTGGAGGGGAACATGCGGTGCTTGAGGAGCAGGTCGACCTGCTCCGCAGCCGCCTTGACGTCCCCGCACGAGCGGAGGTAGCCGGCCCGTCCCCGCTCGGTCTCGTAGTAGGCCCACAGCCCACCGGGGACGGGCCGCACCCTCACGCCGATCCCGACGTCCTCGGTGACCCTGCCCGCGTAGACCCACAGCAGCGGCGTCGGGAACCCGCGCCCGTACAGCTTTATGCACCGCCATCCCCGCGCCTTGACTTCGAGCGATAGCGCCTCCAGATGCCGCACGGCGACCCGGCGGTCCGAGAACGTCCGCCACCGCGGGACATAGCGCCTCAGCACGCGACCCTCGCCCACACCCACTTGCCCGGCCGGGTCTCGGTCACGCCGCACTTGGAGGCCAGGGCCTGGACGAGCGGCAGCCCCCACCCGCCCGTCCCGGCGTCGTGCCCGTCGTCCAGCGCCCGCGCGTCCGGCGCGATGTCGTCGAGCGCCAGCTCCACGACCGGCCGGACGACCGGCATCGCCGCGGACGAGTCCCACACCGCGAGCAGGACGGTGCCGACCTCCCGCGCGAACCGGACCCGGATCTCCCGATCCGGCGTGGCCCGCACCGCATTGGCGACCAGTTCCCCCGCGATCAGCAGAACATCGCCCGCGACCTTTCCGAGCCCCCATTCCCCGAGCCGGAGTTCCACCAGCGTCCGAACCAACCCCGGCACCGTCCCGCTCGCCAAACAAGAAATGTCCAACTCGCCCGACTCCACGACTTTCACCACCTTTCTCCTGCCTTCCTTTCTTTACGTTCTCCGGACAAGCGTGGCCGCGCCGAGTTAATTTCGGAAGGTTCGTGAAGCAGATGCAACAACGGAGGAATGCAAATGAGCCGCGCGGACGCACTGCGCCCCGACTTCTCGCTCTGGCATCTCATCGCCGTTGAGCTGCGCAGACAGCGTCAGATGCGGCGGATCTCCGGGGCGGCCCTGGCCGTCATACTCAACTGCGATCGCTCGACTGTCGCACGCTATGAATCAGGCGACGTCCAGCTCCCCATAGCGCGCGCTCGGATCTTGGACCGCGAATGGGACATGCAGGACCTCTTCGAGAATCTGGTCAAACACGCCAAGAACGCCCGAGACCTCGACTGGTGGGAGACATTCAAGGAATACGAGCGGCGTTCGACCCTCATCAAGACCTACGAGCCCTCACTGATCCCCGGACTCCTCCAACGGGAGAGCTACGCACGTGCCGTCTTCACCGCCAGCCGCAGGACGGACGCAACGGAGGCGGTCACAGAACGTCTGGCACGTCAGGAGATCCTCACCCGCCAAGACCCGTGCAAGCTCATGACCATCCTGGACACAGCGGCCATCCTGCGCATCTTCGGGGACGTGGACGTGATGCGCGACCAACTCGGCTACCTTCTCGAAGTTTCCGAGCAGCCGAACGTATACCTGCGAGTGACCTCTGACCGCCTCATCGGCTACGGCGGTGTCGGTGGTGGGTTCACCGTAATGCAGACTCCCACTGGCGACCTTGGTTACGCCACCGTCGGTTCCACTGGGCACATCTCTCTCGACCCCACCGATATCCAGGAACAGACGATACGGTATGACCAGATCGGTATGTCCTCGTTGTCCATCGAGGCATCCCGTGCCTTCATCGCCAAGACACTGGACTCGCTCTCATGATCACTCAATGGCGCAAATCTACGCGATCAGAAGACCACGGCAACTGTGTCGAACTGGCCGCACTCCCCCACGCCATCGCCATCAGAGACAGCAAAGCCCCCGACACCGGCCACCTCACCCTCACACCCCACGCCTTCACCACCCTCATCCACCGCGCCAAGCAGAACAAGCTCAACCTCTGAGAGGACGCCAATGACGACATGGCGGAAGTCCCACCACAGCGACGAGACCGGCGGCCACTGCATCGAACTGGCCGCACTCCCCCACGCCATCGCCATCAGAGACAGCAAAGCCCCCGACACCGGCCACCTCACCCTCACGCCCCACGGCCTCACCGCCCTCCTCAATCGTCTGAAGCAGGACGCCCCAAACACCTGAGTGGGAGCCATGACGACTTTCCTCGTATGGCGCAAGAGCAGCCGAAGCACCCAGGGCACTTCCGAGCAGTGCGTGGAACTCGCGCAACTACCCAGCGGCATCGGCCTCCGAGACAGCAAAGCCCCCGACACCGGCCACCTCACCCTCACACCCCACGCCTTCAACGCACTCCTCAACCACCTAAAGCACGACGAGCCAAGCCTCTGAGGAGAAGCCAATGACCATCTGGCGCAAGTCCAGCCACTCCGGCTCCGGTGGCATCGGCGGCCAAGAGTGCGTTGAGGTCGCTGGTCTGAGCGGCGGCATCGGCATCAGGGACAGCAAGGCTCCAGACGGCGGCCACCTCACCCTCACACCCCGTGCCTTCACTGCACTCATCCACCGCGCCAAGCAGGACAAGCTCAACCTCTGAGGGGACGCCAATGACGACATGGCGTAAGTCCCACCACAGCGACGAGACCGGCGGCGCTTGCATAGAAGTGGCTGCGTTCCCCCACGCCATCGCCATCAGGGACAGCAAAGCCCCAGGCAGCGGCCGCCTTGCGCTCACCCCTCACGCCTTCTCGCTCCTCCTCGCCCACCTGAAGTCCGACGACGATCAGAGGTGAAGCCGTGACTTCCACCAGATGGCGCAAGAGCAGCCGCAGCACGGAGGGCACTTCCGAGCAGTGCGTGGAACTTGCGCAACTACCCAGCGGCATCGGGCTCCGGGACAGCAAGGCTCCGAACGCCGGCCACCTCGTGCTCTCCTCCCAAGCCTTCGCCACCCTCATCACACACCTGAAGAGAAACGACCTGGGCAACTGAGGTGAAGCCATGACCGCATGGCGTAAATCCACATGGTCGGACGACTACGGCAACTGCGTGGAACTGGCCGTACTCCCCCACGCCATCGCCATCAGGGACAGCAAGGACCCCGACAGCGGCCACCTCACCCTCACGCCCCACGCCTTCACTGCACTCATCCACCGCGCCAAGCAAGACAAGCTCAACCTCTGAGGGGATGCCAATGACTACCTGGCGCAAGTCCAGCCACAGCGACGAGACCGGCGGCCACTGCATCGAACTGGCTGCACTCCCACACGCCATCGCCATCAGGGACAGCAAAGCCCCCGACAGCGGCCGCCTTACGCTCACCCCGCACACCTTCTCGGCCCTCCTCGCCCACCTGAAGTCCGACGACGATCAGGGGTGAAGCCGTGACTTCCGCCGGATGGCGCAAGAGCAGCCGCAGCGCTCAGGGCGCTTCCGAGCAGTGCGTGGGACTTGTGCAACCACCCGGCGGTGGGTGGGAAGGGCCGCGATAAGCCGGGGCCGGTGTTCCTCTTGTCGCTTTTCAGTGACCGACGTCGTGGTCGCCGATTTCGACGAGTCCGCTCTCGTACGCGAAGATCACGATCTGGGCGCGGTCGCGCAGGCCGAGCTTGGCGAGGATGCCCGACACGTGCGACTTGACGGTGGCGGCCCCGATGAAGAGCTCCGTGGCGATCTCGGAGTTGCTGGACCCCCGTGCGATGGCGGCCATCACCTCGCGTTCCCGGTCGGTGAGGCGCTCCAGGCGGCGCGCGAGGGTGTCGTTGACGGAGCGGTGCTCGGCGAACCGGCTGACGAGCCGCCGGGTGATCGACGGTGCCAGCAGCGCGCCGCCGTCGGCCACGGTGCGGACGGCACCGGCGAGCTGGTCGGCGGGAATGTCCTTGAGCACGAAGCCGCTGGCACCGGTCCGCAATGCCTTGTAGACGTACTCGTCCGGGTCGAACGTGGTAAGGATCAAGACCCGGACGTCCCAGTCGGATTCGGCCAGGATCCGGGACGTCGCCTCCAGGCCGTCCATGTCGGGCATCCGGATGTCCATGAGCATCACGTCGGGGCGATGCCGCCGCGCCGCCTCGATCGCCTCCAGCCCGGTCCCGGCCTCGGCGACGACCTCGATGTCGTCGTGGACCCGCAGGATCATGGCGAAACCCCCGCGGACCAGTGCCTGATCGTCGACCACGACGACACGGATGGTCACGCCGCCCCCTCCTCGCCCGGCGGTTCGTCAGCGCGGGCGCGAGGCCCGGCGGCCCGTCGCCGGCTCACGTCGGCCCGCCCGCGGCGGGCAGGTGGGCGACGACCTGGAACCCGCCCCCTGGGCGCGGCCGGGTGTCCACGGTCCCGCCCAACAGTAGCGCCCGTTCCCGCATCCCCACGAGGCCGTGACCGCCCGCTCCGCCCCGGACGGCGTCCGATCCCGCCATGACGGCGGTGCCGTGACCGTCGTCGAGCACCTCGATCACGATCTCGCTCCTGTCGGTACCGAGCCGGACCTCGGTACGGGCACCGGGACCGGCGTGCTTGAGGACGTTCGTGAGCGCCTCCTGGACGATGCGGTAGGCGAACAGGTCCACGCGTGCCGGAAGCGCGTCCGGCACCCCGTCCATCGCCAGCGCGACCTCCACGCCCGCCTCGCGGATCTGCTCGACGAGCCTGGGTAGGTCCGCGAGGCCGGGTTGAGGGCCGAGTTCGTCAAGGTCGGTCTCCGGGCGAAGGACCCCGAGCAGGTGGCGCAGCTCGTCCAGCGCCTGGCGCCCCGCCTGCTCCACCGCTCCCATCGCCTGCAGCGCGCCGTCCAGGTCCTGCGCGGCCACGGCCTTGGCCGCGCCCGCCTGGATCGTCATGAGGCTCACCCGGTGGGCGACCACGTCGTGCAGTTCCCGGGCGATGCGGGTGCGCTCCTCGGCCAGGATCCGGCGGGCCTCCGCGGCCTGTTCGCGCAGCCGCTGGGCGGTGCGCTCCTTGCGCAGCCGGAAGCGGCGCCCGACGTACCACACCCCGAAGGCGAAGAGGCTGCCGAAGGTGGCGTGCACCTCCCACGAGACCGGATCATCGAGGCAGTCGAGCTGGACCAGGGCGATGGCCGCGGCGATGCCCACCGGGCCCCACCGCTGCACGGTCTCGTACCGCCCCACGCTGTACAGGGCGATGAACGCCACGAGCCCGCCCTGGTCCTCGTGGCGGACGACCATCACAGCCCAGGCGGCCAGGCCGACGCCGAGCACGATCAGGGGCGCGCGCCTGCGCCAGCACAGTCCCGCGGCGGCCACCACCGAGACCGGCAGGAAGACGAGCGAGATGTCGCCAGGGGGACGGATGAGAAGCGAATCACCGGGACCGTCCACCACGAACACCGTGACGAAGAGGGCGGCGAGCGCGAGGACGGCGTCCGCGGAGCGGGGCCAGCGGGTGAAGGGGTTCCAGCCCGTCCCCTGGGCGTTCCCGGGCGACGTGCGGGACGGCGCCACCAGGCGGTTCACCGTCGCTCCCCCGGTGAATCGCCGCCCCACGGGGGACTGGCGCTCCGCGGTGATCCGGCGCTCTCCGGTGATCCACGCGATGAGGCGTCGCGGCTCGTCGGCTGGCACGGACTCACCGTAGATCAGGCCGGACCCGGGGTCATCCGCCCGCGGGCGGATGACCGTCTCCGCCGCGCGGCGGGCGAGCGTGCGCCGGCGGCCCCGCGCGGACCCGCCCGGCGAGGGACGACGGAACCGGTCCGCGGGCGGGCGACTTCGCCGGTCCCGGCGAGGACCGTTGAGCACGGGGCGTCGGCTTACGGCGCCCCGACATCCGAACCAGAGCACCGGGAGAGCACAGCCGTGCATCGTCTTGTCCGCCGTATCGGCGCCGTCAGCGCCCGCAGACCCTGGACCGCCATCGGGGCGTGGCTGATCGCCGCGGCCATCGTCATCGGGTTCGCGGGCGCCTCCGGCGGCGCGTTCGTCGACGACTTCATCGCCCCCGGCAGCCAGAGCGAGCGAGCGATGGACCTGCTGGAGAAGCGCTTCCCCGAAGCGGCCGGCGGCAGCGCGAGGGCGGTGTTCGCCGTACCCCGCGGACAGCGGCTGGAGGACCACCGGCCCGCCATCGACGCCGCGGTCGCGCGGATCACCCGCGTGGAGCACGTGGCCGGGGTCGCCGATCCGTTCACCGCGGGCACGGTGTCGCCCGACGGGCGCATCGGTTTCGCCGAGATCACCTTCGACCGTCCGGCCGCCGGGCTCGGCCCGAAGCCGATCGCCGAGATCACCGACCTGCTCCGTCCCGCCCGGACGGCGGGCGTCACGGCCGAACTCGGCGGCGACGCGGCCTTCATCAACGCCGAGCCGGTGACGTCGGCGGCGGACGCCGCCGGCCTGGTGGCCGCGCTCGTCGTGCTGCTCGTCGCGTTCGGGACGGTCGTGGCCGCGCTGGTCCCGATCACGCTCGCCCTGGTGACGGTCGCCGCGGGCCTCGGCGGTATCGCGCTGCTGGCCGGCGTGTCGGACGTCTCCAGCGCCGCGCCGACCATCGGCGCCGTGATCGGTCTCGGGGTCGGCATCGACTACGCCCTGTTCATCATGTCCCGCTACCAGGAGAACCGCGCCACCGGCCAGGACAACTCCACCGCACTGGCCAACGCCATGGGATCAGCGGGCTCCGCCGTCCTGTTCGCCGGCGGCACCGTCGTCGTGGCGATGGCCGCCCTCCTGCTGACCGGGCTGGGCTTCCTGATCTCGGTAGGGCTCAGCGTCTCGCTGGTCGTGCTGTTCGCCGTGGGCACCGCCCTCACCCTGCTGCCGGCCCTGCTGTCGCTGCTCGGCGATCGCATCGACCGCGGACGGCTCGTACGCCGGCGGCGCCCCGTCAAGCAGGCGGGGGACACGGCGTGGTGGCGCTTCGCCCACCGCGTCTCCGGCCGGCCGTGGCCGTACCTGATCGCGGCGTCCGCGGTGCTGGTCGTGCTGGCGATCCCGGCTCTGTCGATGCGAACGGGATTCCCCGACGCCGGCGACGACTCGCCGAGCACCACGCACCGCCGGGCCTACGATCTGCTGGCCGAGGGCTTCGGCCCGGGCTTCAACGCACCGCTGCTCCTCGTCGTCGACCTGCGCGCCCCCGGTGTGAACGCCCAGGGCATCCCCGCGCTGTCGCAGCGCATCGCCGACGACCCCGGCATCGCCACGATCGGGAGGCCGCAGGCGTCCCCAGCGGGGGACACGGTCGTGCTGCCCGCCGTCCCCACCACCGCGCCGGCGGATCCCAAGACCTCCGAGACCCTCGGACGCGTCCGCGGCCTCGCCCCCGCCAACGTCTCGGTGTCCGGCCTGACCGCCATGACCGACGACCTCACCAGGCAGCTCTCCGACACCCTGCCGACCTTCGTCACGGCGATCCTGATCGCGTCGTTCCTGCTGCTCATGGTGGTGTTCCGGTCCATCGCGGTACCGCTGAAGGCCGCCGGGATGAACCTGCTGTCGATCGGTGCCGCGTACGGCGTCGTGGTCGCCGTGTTCCAGTGGGGGTGGCTGAAGGATCTGTTCGGCCTGGACGGGACGTACCTGATCGCCTCCCCGCTGCCCACGATCTTCTTCGCGATCCTCTTCGGGCTGTCCATGGACTATGAGGTGTTCCTGCTCTCCCGCATCCGCGAGGAGTACGAGGCCACGGGCGACACCGCCGAGTCGGTGGCTCGCGGCATGGCGGGCAGCGGCCGCGTGATCACCTCTGCCGCGCTGATCATGACGGTGGTGTTCCTCAGTCTCGTCGCCAACGCCTCGCCGCTCGTCAGAATGCTGGGCCTGGGGCTGACCACGGCGATCGTCCTCGACGCGACGATCGTACGAATGGTGCTGGTCCCGGCGGCCATGGCCCTGATGGGCCGGATGAACTGGTGGCTCCCACGCTGGCTCGACCACCGGCTGCCTCACCTGAGCATCGAGCAAGCCGACGGCGTCCCGCACAATCCGCGGCCGGTATCCGCCGTAACCACGAATGGCCGCACCTGACCCGTCCAAGCGCGCCGGCCGCTTCGGCCTCACCGTCACGGCAGAAGCGGAGGCGGGGCTCTGATCCTTGGACACCGGCACAGCGATCCCGCCCGCGGCTGCGACCACTTCCAATCGTCCAGCGGAGACGTTCACCTGGTCATCGCGGCTACGGAGTTTGCGGCGACCGAGGGGGCGGGCGGTGGGGGCAGTACTCGGCGGTCACGGCCTGGGCGGTGAGCTGGACCTGGTTGACGGCGTCGGTGGTGAAGACGAACGACATCGTGTGCCGTCCGTCGCGCGTGCCGCCCGTCCAGGTCTCCCAGCCGTCCAGGGTTCCGCCGTTGCCGTACACCTTCACGCCGCAGGGCGGTGTGGCGATGACCGTCCCGAGGCCGTAGCGGAACATGTCGCTGCCGGGATAGGGCTGCGACCCCGGGACGGGACGGAGCATCGCGCGCAGCAGCCGTCCGGGCAGCAACCGTCCGGCCAGCAAGGCGGAGTCGAACCGGTTGAGATCGCCGGCCGTGGAGATCATGTCGCCTGAGGCGCGGGCGAAGGTGGTGTTGACCTCGGTGGTGTCCTTAAGCCGCGCCGGGTCGCCGTTCGCCGGTGTGTACGCGCTCAGGTGCGGGCCGCGGATCCGCGGGTTCGTGCCGGGAAAGTAGGTGCCGCGCAGGTGGAGCGGCCGGATGATCCGCTTCGTGATCTCGTGCACGTACGTCCGGCCGGTGACGCTTTCGATGATCATACCGAGCAGCGCGTAGTCGGTGTCGGAGTACCGCCAGGAGGTGCCGGGCGGAAAGTCGGGCGGGTACTCCAGGCCCGCCTCGGCCAGTTCCCGCAGCGTGAAGTCGTGCCGTGGGTCTGTTACGGCGATCTCCTCGATGCGGGGGTTGCGCGTGTAGTCGGCGATCCCGCTGGTGTGGTTGAGCAGCATGCGCACCGTGATCTTGTCGCCCCGGTACCCGTTGCCCTGGACGACACCGGGGATCACCTGATCGACGGTGTCGTCGAGGCGCAGCCGCCGCTCGGCGACGAGCTGGAGGATCACGGTCGACACGAACGTCTTGGTGATGCTGCCGACCCGGAATCTCATGTCCGCCCGTGGTGGCCGCCGGGTCGTGAGGTCGGCGACTCCGCTGGACAGGTTCAGGACGCGGCGAGGCGTGCGCGATTGGGCGAGCGCCCCCGGAGCGCCCTGCCGTACGGCCTCGTCCAGGACGCCTTGGAGGGCCTTCCCCGCCCTGTCGCCACCGGCCTCGCGCGCCCGTTGCGCGGCCGTCGCCGTGCCTCCGGCGATGTTCACCCCGGCGGCGAGAACCACGACCGCGAAGGCGGCACCCCAGGCCGCCGGACCACCCATGAGCGCTTTCCTGATCAACATACCGTCACTCTAGGTGAGCATCTGGTAGCAATATGTCTTCAAAACGAGAAGGGAGAGTAATCCGGGTGGACACCGACCTGCCGAGGACCGGACAAGGACGGCAAGTGAGGGAAATAGCCACGATGGAGGACGTCATACGGCGCCTGGACGCGCTGGTCGCACGCTTGTCCGCTGCCGGGTGGTTGACCCAGGGGCGGGTCAAGGCGGCGTTGTATGACGTCCCCCGGCACGTCTTCGTCCCGCCGGTCGCGTGGACCGGGGAAGGCGATCGGGTGGACAGGAATACCTCTCCCGAGCGCTGGCTTGATCTGGCTTACGGGGACGACGCGATCATTACGCAGGTCGATGACGGGCAGACCGATGTCGCCGCCGGGGACGGGCGCTTCACCTCCTCTTGTTCGGCGCCGAGCACCGTGGTGTCCCTGCTGGAGTTGCTCGACATCGAGGCGGGGCACCGGGTGCTGGACGTCGGCACCGGAACCGGGTGGACGGCCGCCCTGCTCTCCCGGATGGTCGGCGCGGAGAACGTGACCAGCGTGGAGATCGATCCGCAGGTATCGGCGCGGGCCGCGGAGAACCTGAAGACCGCGGGGCTGTCTCCCCGGCTGGTCGTGGGTGATGGCGCGGAGGAACGGGAAGGGTTCTTCGATCGCGTCCACGCCACGTGCGGGGTGTCGCACGTCCCCTACGCGTGGGTGCGGCAGACGCGGCCGGGTGGGGTCATCGTGACGCCGTACGCTCCTGGGTTCGCGTCCGCTCATGAACTGCGGCAGGGGACCGGAATCTGTGGGAGGAAGCCGTCGCGGCCTACTTCTGGTGGGTAGGGCGTGGCAGTCCCGGTCGCGAGCGCTTCGGGCTCACCGTCACGTCGGGGGCGGAGGCCGTGTGGCTCGGCTCCCCGGCCGATCCGATCGGTCCCGCGCGGCGTCCCGGACCGGTGTGAGATATGCCCGTAATGGGACGGGACCTTCGGCCCTTGTTCCTCAAGTGGCGCCACGTTTCTGGTGGAAAAGAGACGGCCGCGCGGCGACCGCGTCCCCCACCCCGCCGAGCACCCCCGCAGAGGGCAGGGCTGCCTCCCCTGCTGGTCGTGGGCGGCGGCGCGGAGGAGCGGAGGGCGGGTGGCTTGATCCATCGTCCGGCCCGGTGAATCCGGGTGCCGGGGAAGCGGGCAGATGGGACGGCTCGACTACACTTTTATTATTCGTTGCCGTAATCATGCGCGCTTAGGGGTGGGGGTCATGACCGCGTCGCAGAGCACCGCCGAGGAGTTGCGCGGTGTCGGGCTGCGGGTGACGGCCGCCCGCGTCGCTCTGCTGGAGACCGTCCGGCACGGTGACCATCTTGAGGTCGAGGCGATCGCCAACGGGGTGCGCGATCGGGTGGGTCACATCTCGCTTCAGGCGGTGTACGAGGCGTTGCACGCGCTCACGGCGGCGGGGCTCGTGCGGCGTATCGAACCGGGCGACAGTCCGGCGCGGTTCGAGGGACGTGTCGGCGACAACCACCATCATCTGGTGTGCCGCAAGTGCGGTGCGATGAAGGACGTCGACTGCGTCGTGGGGCACGCGCCCTGCCTGGAGCCGGTGGACGAGGCCGGTTACCTGGTCGATGAGGCCGAGGTCACGTTCTGGGGGCTGTGCCCGCAGTGCCGTCCGTGAGGGACGGCGTCCGGGCCGGCCCGGAGTGAGCCGGCCCGGACGGAGCGGTCACGCGAGTTCGAAGCGGTCCAGGTTCATCACCTTGTCCCACGCCGCGACGAAGTCGCCGACGAACTTCTCCTGCGCGTCGTCGGCCCCGTAGACCTCCGCGACCGCGCGCAGCTCGGAGTTCGCGCCGAACACCAGGTCGACGCGGCTGCCGGTCCACTTGACGGCGCCGGAGGCGTCGCGGCCCTCGAAGGTCTCCGCGTCCTCGGACGTCGGCTCCCACACGGTGCCCATGTCGAGCAGGTTCACGAAGAAGTCGTTGGTCAGCGTCCCGGGCCTGTCGGTGAACATCCCCAGCCTGGTCCTCTGGTAGTTCACGCCGAGGGCCCGCAGGCCGCCGACGAGCACCGTCATCTCGGGCGTGCTCAGGTTGAGCAGTTGCGCCCGGTCGACGAGGAGGAACTCGGCCGGCAGCCGGTTGCCCTTGCCGACGTAGTTGCGGAACCCGTCGTGCGTCGGCTCCATCGCCGCGAACGACTCCACGTCGGTCTGCTCCTGCGAGGCGTCGGTGCGTCCCGGCGTGAACGGCACCTCGATGTCATGGCCCGCGTCCCTGGCGGCCTTCTCGACCGCCGCGCAGCCGCCGAGGACGATGAGGTCGGCGAGCGAGATCTTCTTGCCGCCGGTCTGGGCGGCGTTGAACACCTCCTGGACACTCTCTAGCGCCCGCAGCACCTGCGCCAGCTCGTCGGGCTCGTTGACCTCCCACCCGCTCTGCGGCTCCAGGCGGATGCGGGCCCCGTTGGCGCCGCCGCGCTTGTCGCTGCTGCGGAACGACGCGGCCGACGCCCACGCGGTGGAGACCAACTGCCGCACCGACAGGCCGGTGGCCAGGATCCGCTGCTTGAGGTCGGCGACGTCCCGGGCGTCGACGAGCTCGTGGTCCACGGGCGGGACGGGGTCCTGCCACACCAGCGTCTCGGCCGGGACCTCCGGGCCGAGGTAGCGGGCGATCGGCCCCATGTCGCGGTGGGTCAGCTTGAACCACGCGCGGGCGAAGGCGTCCGCGAACTCGCCGGGGTTGTCCTTGAACCGCCGCGAGATCGGCTCGTAGATCGGGTCGAACCGCAGCGACAGGTCCGTCGTCAGCATCGTCGGGTGGGTCCGGCGCGACGGGTCGTGCGCCATCGGGACGGTGTCGGCGCCGGCGCCGTCCTTGGGCCGCCACTGCCAGGCGCCCGCGGGGCTCTTGAACAGCTCCCACTCGTACCCGAACAGGATCTCCCAGAAGTTGTTGTCCCACGTGGTGGGCGTGTTGGTCCAGATGCCCTCCAGGCCGCTGCCCATCGCGTCGTCGCCCTTGCCGGTGCCGTGGGTGCCCTTCCAGCCGAGGCCCATCTGCTCCAGCGGCGCGGCCTCCGGCTCCGGCCCGACGTTGACGTCCGGGTCCGCGCCGTGCGTCTTGCCGAAGGTGTGGCCGCCGGCGATCAGCGCGACGGTCTCCTCGTCGTTCATCGCCATCCGGCGGAACGTCTCGCGGATGTCGCGGGCCGCGGCGATCGGGTCCGGGTTGCCGTTCGGCCCCTCCGGGTTGACGTAGATGAGGCCCATCTGCACCGCGGCGAGCGGGTTCTCCAGCTCCCGGTCCCCGGTGTAGCGCTCGTCGGCGAGCCAGGCGGTCTCGGGGCCCCAGTAGACGTTCTCGTCGGGGGTGTAGACGTCCTCGCGTCCGCCGCCGAACCCGAACGTCTTGAAGCCCATCGACTCCAGGGCGACGTTGCCGGCGAGGATGTACAGGTCGGCCCACGAGAGGCTCTTGCCGTACTTCTTCTTGACCGGCCACAGCAGCCGGCGGGCCCGGTCGAGGAGGACGTTGTCCGGCCAGCTGTTGAGCGGCGCGAAGCGCTGCTGGCCGCTGCCGGCCCCGCCGCGGCCGTCGTGGACGCGGTAGGTGCCGGCGCTGTGCCACGCCATCCGGACCATGAGCGGGCCGTAGTTGCCGAAGTCCGCCGGCCACCAGTCCTGCGAGTCGGTGAGCAGCTCGGCGATGTCGCGCTTCACGGCGGCCAGGTCGAGGCTCTCGAACGCCTCGGCGTAGTCGAAGCCCTCGCCGTAGGGGTTGGCCGCGGGCGGGTTCTGGGCGAGGACCTTCAGGTTGAGCTGGTTCGGCCACCAGCCGCGGTTGCCGCCGCCCTGGGTGGGGTGCGGGGCGCGCGTGTGCACGACCGGGCAGCCTCCGGCGCTTTCGTCGTTCGTCTCGTAGACGTTGTTCTCAGCCATGGCTTCCTTCCAGGACGAAGCAGGGATGGATCAGGTGGAACAGCCGGGGCACAGGCCCCAGTAGACGACCTCGGCCTCGTCGATCGAGAAGCCTCGATCGTCGGACGCGGTCAGGCAGGGGGCTTCGCCGGTGGCGCAGTCGACGTCGGCGATGACGCCGCACGACCGGCACACGACGTGGTGGTGGTTGTCTCCGGTCCGGGACTCGTAGCGGGCCACGGACCCGGACGGCTGGATGCGCCGCACCAGACCCGCCGCCGCCAGCACGCGCAGCGAGTCGTACACGGCCTGGTGGGACACCTTCGGCAGGTGCCCGCGCACGGCCCGGATGATCGAGTCCGTGTCCGCGTGCGGATGCGCGTGCACCGCGCTCAGCACCGCGACCCGCGGACGGGTCACCCGCAAAGCGGCCCCGCGCAGCATCTCCCGGAACTCCATGGGCGTCGCCACGCAGACAGAGTCGCCCATTTTCTTGAATCAGTCAAGATAAAGAGAGTCCCAAGTCTGAGCCGGGCGACGAGGCCCGTCCCGGCGGGCGACGCGTCCTGCCGGTGCGTGACCCCGACTCCGGTGAAAGACCTCCTTTCGCAGGAAGGAGGTGCAAATTGGGGCGTTTCACTAGGATGCTCCCGTGCGCGAAGATCAGAAGGTCCTGGACGACGGCGTGCTGACCGCGCCCCCGCTCCCGGCGGACGACGGGCCGCTCGACGAGCCGCTCGCCGGCCCGGCGAGCGAGGACGACCCCGCCGAACCGGCCGGAAAGCGCAACCCGGTCCCCGCGGCCGATCCCGCCCCGGTGCGCGCGTTCGGGCAGGACGTCGAGCGCCTCACCGGGCTGGTGACGCAGCTCGCCACGCTCGCCGCGACGCTGGGCGACCGGCTGGACGGCGAGGTCCGCGGCGCCCTGGACAGCGCCGAGCAGGCATTGGCCGAGGCGCGCGGTGCGCGGGAGCGGTCCACCGAGGCGGACGCGCGGGCCGAGGAGGCCGAGACCCGCGCCGAGGCGGCCCGGCAGGAGGCGGCCAAGGCGCGCGAAGAGCTGGAGAAGGGGCTCGCCACCGCGAAGGCGAGCGTCGCCGCGGCGCAGGAGAGCGAGGCCAACGCGTGGAAGGAGGCCGGCGCCCACCAGCAGGCCCGTGCCACGGCCGCGAACGAGGCCGCCCACGCCGAAGGGCTCCGCAAGCGCGCCGAGATGGCCTGGGGCACCGAGCACCAGGCCCGCAACGACGCCGAGCGGGAACGCGACGACCTCGCGGTGCGGCTGTCCGCCGAGCAGAGCGCGCTGGCCGCCGCCCGCTCCGATCTCGCGGACGTGAAGTCCGAGCTGGCGGAGGCCCGGTCCCGGCTGGATGACGCCGCCGAGGCCGAGCGGCGGCTGCGGGCCGAGCTGAGCGTCGTCCAGGGCGAGGTCGCGGGGCTGACCGTGGAGCGGAACGCCGCCGCGGCCAGGGCCGAGGAGTACATCGAACGCGCCAAGCGCGCCGAGCAGCTCGCCGACTCCGCGGAGGACCGCATCCTCGCCGCGATGACGCGCGCCGACCGGGCCGAGCAGCGCGCGGACGACGCCGAGGTCCGCATCAACCGGGACGCCGCCACCGTCCGCGCCCTGCAGGACACCGTCCGCTCGGCGCTGGACCTGCCGTCCGTCGAGGACCTCGGCGAGGGCCGCCGCGGGATCCGGGTCGGCGAGACCGGCTCGGTGATCACCCAGCCCGGCGGGCTGATCGGTGTCGAGCAGATGCCCGACTTCATGGACGGTGAGCTGGCCGCCCGGTTCGCCCGCGCGCTGCTGGCCGTCCGCGTCCACCAGGCGACCCGGCGCGCCGTCCCGGACGAGCCCGTCGAAGAGGCCACGGACGTCTCCTTCGAGGCGTAGGGGATTCATCGGCGCGGGGGCCGTCTCCGCTGGTCCTCGCGGTGAGCCGGAAAAACACCCGTTTTATATGCCTCGGTGGCATCTTCCGGCACCGCTGTCCCGGAAAGGCCAAGATCAATGCACGCATCGCATTGCCCATTACTCAGCGCAGGTGAATGATTGCGGTGCGCTTCCGAATTCAAGTGGTGATGCAGTGACCGTGGAAATGGAACGGCTGGGTGAACCATTCGGTTTCACCGGCGACGGCGACGGTGGCCGGCGGGCCCGCCGGCTCGTCCGCGAGCGGGCCGCCAAGGTCGTCGCGGACGAGCGGCTCCTCGACGACATCGAGCTGATGACGGCCGAGGGCGTCGCGAACGCCGTCCTGCACGGATCCGGGCTCATCACGGTGACCGTCTCGGCCAAAGGCCGGCGGCTGCACGTCGAGGTCACCGACGGCGGCCCCGCCCACGGCGGCTCCGACGGCCTCCCCCGCCTCGACCACGGCCGCGGCCTCACCGTCATCGACACGCTGGCCGACGCATGGGGATTCGAGCAGTCCCCCGGCCGCACCCGCCTCTGGTTCACCGTGACCCCCGGACGGTAAGGGGCCGCGGCGACGCCGCGGGATGGCGCGCCCAGGATTGAAATCTTTCCAGCCGGATAGGCTGAACTCACCATGAAGGGCAGTGCTGGGCTGCGCGAACACCAGGGCGGGCTGCGCGAGCGCAAGAAAGAGGCGACGCGCCGTGCCCTGCACGAGGCCGCGATGCGCCTCACCGCCGAACACGGCCTGGGCGAGGTCACCGTCGAGGCCATCGCGGACGCCGCGGGCGTCTCCCGCCGCACGTTCTCCAACTACTTCGGCGGCAAGGAGGAGGCGCTCCTCTACGGCGGCGAGCAGCGGATGCGCTCCCTGCTGGAGACGTTCGAGGGCCGGCCGCACGACGAATCGTCCTGGACGGCGCTGCGCGCGTCCTTCGACATCGTCCACGAGCAGTTCGGCGACCTGGACCCGCGGTGGGTGGCGCAGGTCCGGCTCGCCCGCAGCCATCCGTCCGTGCTGGCCTGGCAGCTCGCGCACGACGCCGAGTCCGAACGCGTCCTCGCCGGGCTGATCGCCGCCCGGGAGGGGCTCCCGTCCACCGTCCTGCGGCCCCGCGTCATCGCGGGCGCGTTCGTCACCGCGCTGCGCGTCGCGTCCCAGAGCTGGATCGACGAGCGGCCCGCCCGCCCGATGGCCGAGATCGTCGCGGAGGCGCTCACGGAGGTCGCCCGCGAGTTCCGCTGAGGCGTGCTCACGGCAGAACTCCCGCCCCGACCGGGTTAAATGGTCAAACCATGAATCGGATTCGAGGTGCGGACGATGAGCGCGGACGGTGACCGGGACGATCCCGATTTCTGGTCGTTCGTCGACCTCGCGGGGCGGCGGCTGGCCGAGGAGTTCGGCTTCCCGGACCGGCTCGCGACCCGGCTGCTGCTGACGCTGAACCGGGCCTCGGCGATCGTCACCTACGACCTGGAGTCGACCGTGCACCGGCCGCGCGGGCACTCCTGGGCGGGCTTCCGGCTGCTGTTCGTGACCTGGCTCGCCGGGCCGCTGGAGCCGGGACGCGCCGCCACGCTGGCCGGGATGAGCCGCGCCGCGGTGTCCAACCTGGCCAAGACGCTGATCGCGGACGGGATGATGGTCCGCACCCCGGGCGAGCGCGACGGCCGGTCGGTGATCTTGTCGCTGACCGAGCGGGGGCACAGGGCAATGCTGGAGATCTTCGCCGGGCAGCACGAGCGCGAGCGGCAGTGGGCGGGCGCGCTGACCGAGACCGAGCAGCAGATGCTGATCATGCTGCTGGACAAGCTCATCGCCGGACGCGACCGCTTCGACGTGCGGGAACGGAGCTGACCCGCGCCGCGGTGACCGGGTCAGGCCCTTCCCTGGGCGGCAGAAGCGTCGTAGTGTCGGCAGAAAATAGTTAATGCGTTAATCATCGGAGGCGATGGACCATGGCCCACTACCGCCGGGTCGGCCACGTGCCGCCGAAGCGCCACACCCAGCATCGTCACATCGGCCACGGGGACGGCGAGGAGCGGCTCTACTTCGAGGAACTGATGGGCGAGGAGGGCTTCTCCTCCGACTCGTCCCTCCTGTACCACCGGGAGATCCCGTCCGCGATCGTGGACTCCCGGGCCTGGGACGTCCCGGACGTGACGACGACCCCCAACCACCCCCTCAAGCCGCGTCACCTGAAGCTGCACGAACTGTTCCCCAAGGAGACGTGGGCCGACACCGACGCCGTCACCGGACGCCGGGTGATCCTCGGCAACGGCGACGTCCGGCTGTCGTACGTCGTCTCCGCCGCCGGCTCGCCGCTGTACCGCAACGCGACCGGCGACGAGATCGTCTACATCGAGTCGGGCACGGCCACGGTCGAGACCGTCTTCGGCACGCTGGACGCCGAGCAGGGCGACTACGTCGTCATCCCGACGTCCACCACGCACCGCTGGCTGCCGACCGGCGACCAGCCCCTGCGCGCCTACGCGATCGAGGCGACCGGCCACGTCGCGCCGCCGAAGCGCTACCTGTCGCGCTACGGCCAGTTCCTGGAGCACGCCCCGTACTGCGAACGCGACCTGCACGGCCCCGGCGACCCCCTCCTGTCGGACGAGACCGACGTCGAGGTCCTGGTCAAGCACCGCACCTCGCGCGGCATCGTCGGCACGCGCCTGACGTACGCGCGGCACCCGTTCGACGTGGTCGGCTGGGACGGCTGCCTGTACCCGTTCACGTTCAGCGTCCACGACTTCGAGCCGATCACCGGCCGCGTCCACCAGCCGCCGCCCGTCCACCAGGTGTTCGAGGGGCCGGGCTTCGTCGTGTGCAACTTCGTGCCGCGGAAGGTCGACTACCACCCGCTGTCGATCCCGGTGCCCTACTACCACTCGAACGTCGACTCCGACGAGATCATGTTCTACTGCGGCGGGAACTACGAGGCGCGCAGGGGCTCCGGCATCGGCCAGGGCTCGGTCTCCGTGCATCCCGGCGGGCTCGCGCACGGCCCGCAGCCCGGCGCCTACGAGCGCAGCGTCGGCGTCGAGTTCTTCGACGAACTGGCCGTCATGGTCGACACGTTCCGCCCGCTCGAACTCGGCGAGGGCGGGCTGGCCTGCGAGGACGAGGCGTACGCCTGGACGTGGGCGGGGCGGCGATGATCCCCGCGTTCGCCCGCGGCCTGTGCGACGACGCCGCCGTGTTCCCGCCGGGTCTGGCACCGCTCGCCGCCGCCGTCCCGGCCCACCGCGCGCACCGCGCCGCCCCCTACGCCGATCTCGTCGGCCCCCTCGTCCTGCCGGCGACCGCGCTGGAGGAGTTGGACCCGCTGCTCGGCGACGAGCCGCTCGACCTGTCGATCACCGCGCCGGGCGGGCCGTGCCAGGCCGCCAAGTCCCTGGTCACGGCCGCCGGTCTGGCCGTCCGGGTGCGCGGCCTGGAGGTCGCCGTCCCGCCCGGCATGGGGCCGGAGGAGTTCTTCCGCCTGCTCGGCCGGGTCGATGTGCCCGTGTACGTCGAGATCCCGCGCGACGAGCGGCGTCCCGCGATGATCGACGCGGTCCGGGCCGGCGGCCACCGCGCGAAGTTCCGCACCGGCGGAGTGAAGGCGCATCTCTACCCGAGCCCGGACGAACTGGCCTCCGCGGTCAAGGCCGTCGTGGACGCCGGCGTCCCGTTCAAGGCGACGGCGGGGCTGCACCACCCCGTCCGCAACACCGACCCGGAGACCGGCTTCCACCAGCACGGCTTCCTGAACCTGCTGCTCGCGACCGACGCGGCCCTGCGCGGCCGTCCCCCGGCGGAACTGGCGGCGATCCTGGCCGACCGCGACGCCGCGTCCGTCGCGTCCCGCGTCTCCTCGCTCGGCGAGACCCGCACGAGCGCCGCACGCGGCCGTTTCCTGTCCTTCGGGACGTGCAGCATCACCGACCCCCTGAACGAACTCGCGGACCTCGGCCTGCTCGCGTCCGCACTCCAGGAGACCCCCCGATGACCCGCATCGCGATCCCCGACGGCTCCCTCTTCGGGCTCGCCAACCTCCCCTACGGCGTGTTCTCGACCCCCGGCACCGCGCCCCGCGTGGGCGTCCGCGTCGCCGGCGTCGTCGTCGACCTGGCCCTCGGCCTCGGCGACGACGTCTTCGCCGCGCCGTCCCTGAACCCCTTCATGGCGCAGGGCCACGACCGCTGGGTGGAGGTCCGGGAACGAATCCTCGGCCTGGTCTCGGGCGACGTCCCGGACGAGGCCGTCCACCCACTGGACGCGGTCACCCTGCACATGCCGTTCGAGGTCGCCGACTACGTGGACTTCTACGCGTCCGAACACCACGCGTCCAACCTCGGCCGCCTCTTCCGGCCCGGCGCCGACCCGCTGATGCCGAACTGGAAGCACCTTCCGGTCGGCTACCACGGCCGCGCCGGCACGGTGGTCCCGTCGGGCACCGGCATCGTCCGTCCCTCCGGCCAGCGCAAGGGCGAGGACGCCCCCACCTTCGGCGAGAGCCGCCGCCTGGACATCGAGGCCGAGGTCGGCTTCGTCGTCGGCACCGGCTCACCGCTCGGCACTCCCGTGAGCACGGACGACTTCTCCGAACGCGTCTTCGGTGTCGTCCTCGTCAACGACTGGTCGGCACGAGACATCCAAGCCTGGGAGTACGTGCCGCTTGGCCCGTTCCTGGGGAAGAGCTTCGCGACGTCCGTCTCCCACTGGGTCGTCCCCCTCCTCGCCTTGGAAGCGGCCCGCGTGGCGACCCCGCCCCAGGACCCGGAGCCACTCCCGTACCTGCGCGAGAAGAATCCCTGGGGATTGGACCTCTCCCTTGAGGTCTCCTGGAACGGCCGGGTCGTCTCCCGTCCGCCCTACCGCGAGATGTACTGGTCACCGGCGCAGATGCTCGCGCACATGACGGTGAACGGCGCCTCGTCCCGCACCGGCGACCTGTTCGCCTCCGGCACGGTGTCGGGCCCGGCCAAGGACCAGCGCGGCGCCTTCATCGAGCTGACCTGGGGCGGCAAGGAGCCGGTCACGGTCAACGGCGAACCCCGCACCTTCCTGGAGGACGGCGACGAGGTGAGCATCACCGCCACCGCTCCCGGCCCCTCCGGCGGCCGTATCGGCTTCGGCGAGGTGACCGGCCGCATCCTCCCGTCCACGGCCCGCTGAACCGCGGATCCGGGCCGGGGTCGTGCCGGAGCACGGCAACGGCTCCCGCGTGACCCCGCCCTCGGTCTCCGCGTTCAGTCGATGACCGCGGTGGCCTCGATCTCGACCAGGAGGTCGGGCTCGGCCAGCGCGGCGACGCCGATGCCGGTGAGCGGCGCGACCGGGGTGACACCGAGCTTCGCAGCGGCGCGGGCGACCCCCTCCGCGAACAAAGGCATCTTGTCGGGGGTCCAGTCGACGATGTAGACGGTCAGTTTCACCACGTCGTCGAAGGACGCGCCGGCCTCGGCCAGGGCGGTGCCGACGTTGAGGTAGCACTGCTCAACCTGAGCGGCGAAGTCGCCTTCGCCGACCTTGCCGCCGTCGGCGTCGCGGGCGACCTGGCCTGCCATGAACACGAGCTTCGATCCGGTGGCGACCGACACCTGCCGGTAAAGATCGACCTTCGGCAGTCCATCGGGGTTCACCAAGGTGATGGCCATGCTGACTTCCTTCCGTTAGAGCCCGTGAGGCCGGGCTTCCCAAACCATAGCATTGCTATGCCATGTATTCTGACGCCATGGCGAGGACGAAGGATCCCGCGGTCCGCACCCTGCTCATCGAGCGGGCCGCCCACATGCTCCGCACCCGCGAGCCCATCACCCTGCGCTCGCTGGTGGCCGGCACCGGCGTGTCGACGATGGCCGTCTATACCCACTTCGGCGGCATGGACGGCATGTGGCAGGCCCTGCGGCAGGAGGGATTCACCCGCCTGGCGGCCAGGTTCGCGGCGCTGGCGATGTCCGCGGACCCGGTGCGGGATCTGTCCGCCCTGGTCGCCGCCTACCTCGGCAACGCCCTGGACCACCCCGACCTGTACCGGGTCATGTTCGACGCGACCTTCGACCTCGAAGACCTCAAAGCCGCGGACGCCACCCTCGAATACCTCGTCCGGGCAGCGCGGCGGGCCAGGGACGCCGGGCGTTTCCGCCCCGGCCTCGACCCGCTGGAACTGGCGATCCAGAGCTGGGCCATCGGCCACGGGCTGGTCTCCCTGGTCACCAACGGTCCCCTGCCCCGCCAGACGCTCGACCATGCCGCCCCCATGCTGACCGCGCTGTTCATCAGCCAGGGAGACCTGCCCGGCAGATGCCGCGCCTCCGTCGAGCAGGGCTGGAAACAGCCGACCCCGTCCGGCGAAGAACCAGAAGACCGGGCAGGAACGCAGCGAGGGTGCGTTTGAACAGCCGTTAGGGCGCCCCCAGCCTGGTGATCGTCCCGTTCAGCGGGACGCCGCTGGACGGGCCGTCCCCCATGAACGAGAGTCGGCGACCATGCCGAGTCCGGACATCGCCGAGCGCATCGCCCGGCTGGAGGCCATCGAGGAGATCAAGGCCCTCAAGCACCGCTACCTGCGCGCCTGCGACGCCAAGGACCCGCGGGAGTTCCGGGCGTGCTTCATCGCCTCGGGCGCCTCGATCGACTACGGCCGCCTCGGCGCCTTCGACGACGCGGACGGCATCGCCGAGGTCTTCGCGAGGATCGCCCTCCAGCGGATCGATGGCAAGAACGCCATCCTCGACATGCACCACGCGATGCACCCGGACATCACCGTCCACGGCGAGACCAGCGCGTCCGGCCGCTGGACGTTGAAGTTCCGCCAGGTCAACCTGCTCGACAACACCGAGACCGTGACCACCGGCGAGTACGACGACGAATACGTCATCGAGGACGGCCGCTGGAAGATGTCGAAATGCCACTTCCGCCGCTACTGGTCGATCACCCGCCCGCTCACCGCGGACTGCCGCGTCGACCAGTAGCGGGCCGGGACCGGAGTCCCGGCCCATGAATGCGAAGTTCCGGTGCGGCCGGCTCCGCCGGTTCTCCGGCGACTTCACGTGGTCTGCAAACCTTCGCAAACCCTTGGCGGTCGTCCGCTCGGTGGGCGGCGGGTGGGCACGAGGCGATGATGAGGCAGCAGCGGCACCCCACCACGATCGTGCTCCGCGACGTGCGGATCTTCGATGGGATGAGCGACCGGATCCGGACCGGCCACGTGGTGACCGAAGGCACCAAGATCAAGACGGTGGGGGACGGGGACCCGCCCGCGAGCGCCCCGGAGGCCGCGGTCATCGACGGGCGCGGGGCGACGCTCATCCCCGGGCTCAGCGACGCCCACGTGCACCTCATCCTGGCCGGCGCCACGCAGAGCGAACTGACGTTCGGCGGCGCGGGCATCGGGTACCTGAGAGCGGCGGCCGAGGCCGAGGCGATGCTGATGCGCGGGTTCACGACCGTCCGCGACATGGCCGGCGACACCGGCGACCTCAAGCGGTTGATCGACGCGGGCGCGCTGCCCGGCCCGCGGATCTATCCCAGCCAGGCGGGCCTGTCCCAAACCGGCGGGCACGGGGACTTCGGCATGGTGTACGACGTGCCGACCGTCCTCGGCGGGACCGCGACGCGCGCCGAGCGACTGGGGCTGATGCGGATCGCCGACGGTACGGCCCAGGTGCTGGCGGGGGTGCGCGAGCAGCTGAAGAAGGGCGCTTCGCAGATCAAGATGATGGCAGGTGGCGGTGTCGCGTCCGCCTATGACCACCTGGACGTCCTGCAGTACACCGCGGACGAGTTGCGCGCCGGGGTGGGGGCCGCGGCCGACTGGGGCACCTATGTGGCGGTCCACGTCTACACCGGCGCCGCCATCCGCCGGGCGGTCGACGCGGGGGTCCGGGTGATCGAGCACGGTCATCTGGCCGGGGAGGACGACCTCAGGTTGATGGCCGACCACGACGTCTGGCTGTGCACCCAGCCGTTCGCCGAGAGCGACCACCGCTACCCCAGCCCGTCGTCGGCCGAGAAGAACCGGCAGGTGTGCACGGGGGTGGAGCGCGTTTTCGGCTGGGCGCTGGACCACGGCGTGCGGCTCGCCTTCGGCACCGACCTGATGCTGAACCCCGCCGGGAGCGCGAAGCAGAGCGAGATGCTCACCCGCCTGGCCGGACTGGCCGGCGGCCCCGAGAAGGGCTTGAAGGTCGCCACATCCGGCAACGCCGCCCTGTTCCGCGAGGCCGGGCTTCGCGACCCCTACCAGAACCCGACCGCCGCCGACGTGGCCGCATACGGAGCCGGACCCCACGTGGCCCACCTCGGCGTCATCGCCGAGGGAGCGTGGGCCGACCTGCTCCTGGTCGCCGGCGACCCCACCCGTGACCTGGGACTCCTGGGTGATCCGGCCACCAACCTGAAGGTCATCATCAAGGACGGCCGTATCTACAAGAACACCCTGCCCTGACCGTCCGCCGCCGGGCCGCCTCCACCGGCCGCGCCCGGCTACTCCCCCGTGACGCCGTCGGCGAGTTCCCGGACGATGTCGAGCTGGCCGACATGGCGGGCGTACTCCTGCAACACGTGGAACAGGATCCAGACCAGCGCCGGTTGGTGCTCGGGCGGATTGAACCCGCCGCCGCTGCGCGCCCGGTCCTGGAGCCCGGCACCGGCGACGATCTTCCTTGACCGTTCGCATTCGTCCAGGAAGAGCCGTCTGATCTGCTCCGCGGACTCGTCCCGGCCGACATGCAGGCGCTGGGTCTCCGGGGCTCGGTCGCCCCAGACGTCGTCCACCTGCTCGGCGGCGAAGCCCCAGCGGAACCAGCGCCGCTCCACGAAGGCCAGGTGCTTGAGGAGGGCGAGCGGCGTCCAGCCGGACGGGAGGCGGCTCGTGCGCAGGTCGTCGTCCGGCAGGCCGTCGAGCTTCCGCAGCAGCGCGGCCCGGTAGTAGTCGAGGTAGCCGAGCAACAGTTCACGGGTGTCGGTCAGCGTGTCCGGCGGCTCGTCCGCGGGCGATGAATCAACCATCCGCCGAACAGTAATCGCGTGGCCACGCAGTGGCCCACCATTATTCAGGCTCGTTTGAGGGTTTGTGGGCCACTGATGAAGGTGACCAGGTCATATGGTCGGCCAACTTTGCCAAGGTACTTCAATGAAACGATTGAGAGATGGAGGTGAGAGCGTGAAGTTCGTACTTGAGGTCGATATGAGCGACGGGGCCGTGGCCGCGGACGCGGCGAAGGAACTGGGGCGGATTCTGCGGTACTGGGCCGGGAACGTCCGGCATTACGAGTTGCGGCCCGGCGACGAGTCGGCCATCCATGACTCCGACCATCGCGACGTGGGCCGGTGGCGGATCGTGGAGGCCTCCTGATCCGCCGGAGAAGTGAGAACGCCCGGCCGGGGGCACCGGCCGGGCGTTTCGCGGGGGGCGGTCAGCTCACTTGATGTTCTTCGGGCGGTACGCCTTGTACTGGCTGCCGCTGGAAAGGCCGTACGTCCGGGTGCGGTAGTCGGTGCCGTAACCGCCGCGCTGCTCGTACGCCCAGTAGGCGGTGTGCTTGCTGCTGGTCCACCTCTCGAAGATGACGACGTGCCGGGTGGTGTTGCTCCCGATCGCGTCGATGACCAGGTCGCCCTTCTTGAGCTGGGACATCGCGATGCGCGTGGTGTACGAGGACGACGCCAGGCCGACCGTGTTCGGGCCGGGCTTCGGCAGCGCCAGCGCCATGGACGCGTAGCCCGAGCAGTCGGTGCGGTAGCCGCCGTAGGTCCTCGACTGGCTGTAGGGCACCCGCTTGCTGGTGTGCGGGTGCCAGGTCCTGGCGCGGGCGATGACCTGGTCGCGGGTGACCTTCGGGACGGCGGCCACCGCGGCCTGCCCGTCCGCCGCCTGCAACTGGATGCCCTGGGCGGGCGCGGCCGGCGCGGCCGACGTGGACACCCCGGCGAGGCCGAAGGCGGTGCCGCCGGCCAGCGCCAGGGAACTGACGCCGATGAGAAGGGTCCGGGGGGAAGGCATTGATATTCCTCCTTGAATGGCTGGGAAATTGCGCCCTTCCGGGGCGCCGAGCGGGGGGATGTCGATCGACTCGGCAAACCCTAGGGACCGTGTTGCCGCATTCGCCAACATCGCCGGAAAGTTGGGACAAGCCGGCCATGGGACAGCGCTGACCTGCGATAACTCCGTCTCACGCCGCGCGCGGATGGGACAACGGGACACAATTGAACGATCCTCGTTGATCACTTTCGGTACCCGATGGCGAACAATGAGTGATCATCTGGTATCCCGTTGCGGCAACTGTGGGACGGGGCATAATGGGCCGGCGCCGGCCGGGTTCCAGAGCGCACAAGGGCCGGGCGACTTCCTCACCGGCGATATGACCTGCGGGAGAATCGCGAATGAGCCGAAGCCGACCACCGACTCCGCTGCCGGACGACCTGCCGGAGGCGGCCCGCGTCCTGCTCACCGAACTGCGCGGAATGAAAGAGGAGTCCGGATACGACCTCCGGGCCCTCGCGCGCAAGACGCACGCGAGCCGTTCCTCCTGGGGACGCTGGCTCAGCGGCGAAACCTGGATTCCCGTGGACGCCGTCCGCTCCTTCGCCACCCTGTGCGGCGCCGACCGGCACCGCCTGGAGATCCTCTGGGAAATAGCCGACCGGTCGAGACGGCCCTCGCCCGCCCCCGCACGCGACGCGGCGGACTCACCCGGTACCGCGTCCGCGCAAGACGCCGAACCCGCCCCCGGCGCCGAGGCCGCGGCGGACACCACGTCTCCGAACGGCACGGACCCCTTACAGGACACCGACTCTCCGGACAGGCCCTCGGCTGGCGTGGGGCGGCGGCGATTGTTGTTCGCCGTTTCCGTTGTGGGGTGCACGGCCGCCGCCGGGAGTCTGGGTGTGGCGCTCGGGGCGGCCCTGCACAGTACGCCGGTGTCCGGGGACGACGGGGGGCGGCCGGCCGCGTCGGCTCGGCCGCGGGTCAAGGTGATCACCCGGCAGGAGGCCATGGCGCGGACGCTGGCGTGGCATCCGCACGGCCCGGAGCGCGTGGCCTACGACCAGACGGCCAACTATCAGGGCTATCGCACCGACGGGTCGGGTTACGCGTCCATGGTGCTGGGCCTGCCGAAGCCCGGTCCCAACTCCGCCCTGCTGGAGGCGTCCTACTGCCGGCACATCCAGCAGTCCGCGTTGCGGCCGGGTGATCTCGTCATCAAGGCGAGCGGCAGCGCCGATGTCCGCGAAGTGCTGATCTTCGAGAGGTGGACGAGCCCGTCCCGCACCGCTTACTGGGCCTACCAGCAGCGGCGCGGTTACGGCACCGATCATCTGATCCGCCGTGACGGGCTGGGGCCGGACAGCGGGCACCACGGCTGCCGCCCGTACAACCTCCGCGACGACCAAGTCGGCTGAAAGGCGGCTATGGGCGGGGAGCGGGGATCAGCCGGAAGGCGATGAAGGCCGGGAGGACCTCCAGGTGGGCGTGGTCCTCCGGGTAGCGCTCGGCCATTTCGGGGACGGGACGGGGCTCCAGCAGTTCCTCGATGAGGAAACCGGCCTCGCGGAATTCGGCGCAGATCGAGGTCAGCGGACGGCGCCAGGCACGGATCGGCCAATCCCGTTCGGGGCTCAGCGATTCCTCCACCGCTTCTTCCCTGAAGTACGAGCCGCCCAGCCGGACCCAGCCCATGGTCGGGTGCTCGGTGGAAAGGACGAGGGCGCCGCGCGGAGTCAGGATCCGGCGGAGTTCGGAGAGAAGTGCCACGCGGTCGTCGAAGTAGTGCAGGGCCAGGGCGAGGACGACCAGGTCGCACGAGCCGCCGGGGATCCAGGTCAGGGGCTCGGACAGGTCGTGAACGCGCAGGTCCGCGCGGCCCTCGGTGCGCGCCAGCGCCAGTTCGACGAAGGTCGGGCTCACATCGCAGCCGGTGACGCGTGCGCCGCGGTTCAGCAGTTCCGCGGCGTACAGGCCGGGCCCGCAGGCGGCGTCGAACACCGCCAGGCCGGACACGTCGCCGGCGAGACCGAGCACGGCCGGACGGTCGTAGAAGGCGTTGTAGGGGCTGTCCTCGGCGTGAATCGCATACTCGTGGGCGAAACGCTCATACATGCCCTTGATCGTGCCAGAACGATCAACTCACCCTGTCAGGGGGATGTCCAGTCTCGGTCAGATCAGCCAGAACGGCCGGTAGTGCGGACGTGAAGCAGTCGTGCAGGTCCCAGAGGGTTCAGCGGCAGCGTCTATACCACACAGTGACTCGAAGCGACAGCCCTTGCCGATATTTTGACCCCATGAGGCCATCGGCGATGACAGCCGCCTGGCAGTCTGAGTATGGCTGTAAGCTAGTTCGCAAATTGCAATATGGCTTACAGCCCATGGCAGTATTCTGAACGAGACGATAGGAGGAGTGGCCGGTGCCTGCGGCGAGCAGTCCTACGGTGCGGCAGCGACGCCTGCGCGTGGAACTCCGCAAAGCCCGCGACGAGGCCGCCCTCACCCAGGAACAGGTCGCCGAGAATCTCGACTGGTCGCTGTCGAAGGTCATCAGAATCGAGTCCGGATCGGTCGGCGTCTCCACCACCGACCTCAAGGCCCTGCTCTCCCTCTACGCGGTATCCGACGCACGGACCGCCGAGCTCGTGGAACTCGCCCGGCAGGCGCGCCAGCGCACCTGGTGGAGCGGATACCGCAAGATCATTTCGCAGCAGTACTACGATCTCATCGGTTACGAGTCAGGAGCCGGGATCATCCGCCAGTACGAGAACCTGGTGATTCCCGGTCTTCTCCAGACCTCGGAGTACGCGCGCGAATACATCGGTCGGCTCATCGAACCGGACCGAGCGGGGAACGTGGAGATGCTCGTGGAACTCCGCATGCGCCGGCAGGAGATTCTGGAACGCGACGAACCGCCACAGTTGTTCTTCGTCCTGGACGAGTCCGTTGTCCGGAGAATGATCGGCGGCCCGCAGGCGATGCGGCACCAACTGCGCCGCCTGATCGACCTCGCCAATCTGCCGAACATCACCATTGAGATCGTTCCATTTAGCGCCGGCGTCAATCCCGGGCTGAACGGATCCTTCACCATCCTGGAGTTCTCGGCTCCAGAGGACGAGGATGTCCTGTACCTGGAGAACCCTCAGTCCATGAGGGTAACTCGCGACCGTCCGGACGCGGTCGTGTCATACCGCGAGGACTTCGAGGAGCTACGGAGAGTGTCGCTGCATCCGGAAGGATCTGCGGTGCTCCTCAACCGGCTGGCGGAGCGCCTTCTTTCCGACTGAATCAAGCGTTTAGCGGCGTCCGAAAAGGGCCGCGAATCCCTGGGTGGGCGTCTTGCCGACGCTCTGCCGTATATGGCCCCGTCACCGCTTGCGGTTTACACTGTCGTCTGACCGAACGAGCATGATCTCATGCCCAGCGCTGCCGCCCGGTGAGACGGTGCGTCTCCGGTGATGCCGCCGGAGAGTCTCCGACGACCGAGCGCATTCCCGACCGGAAGGCGCCATTCCCAGCGTGATCATCGCGACCGGAAATGGCCCGCGCACAGGCGAAAGGAGACATGAGTTGCCGCGCATAACACCTGCGGACGTGCGATGGCGGAGAAGCACTCACTCCAACACGCAAGGAGCTAATTGCGTCGAAATCGGACAGTATGGCGAGATGGTCTACATTCGTGATTCAAGGAATCGACCTGGCCCGGTCATAGCGATCACTCAGGACGATTGGACCCACCTGCTCAACGCTCTTCACAGCCTAGGTTAATTTGTTTCTCACCCGGCCGGGTGTCAAGTCTCTTCATCGGTCAGCAGAGCGTTCTCCCCGTCGTTTCGCTTGCCCCCTTCACGATCAGGATCGTAGATGTACCCGTGGTATGAGATCCCTTTGATCGTCGTCCGTATCGACCGGAAATGCGCCGGCACCAGCGCACAGAATCCACTGCACACCACCTCGCGGTAAACCTGGGCGGAGACGATCAGGGCGACGTTACGCCTGGGACGGACGGTCAGGTAACGGCGGAGCGGACGGGCGTCGAGGAGACGACTCACGACCACCGGCGCGTCCCCGGCCGGCCCGAGCGATACCGGTCGCCCCATGATCACCGCGCCGTGGTGGAAGGCGAGCCGTGCGCGTAACCGCGGATCACGGGCGTCCCTACGGTTCATCTCGGCGAGCACACGTTCGAGGGCGGGTGCGAACACACCGATGACGGTGACGATGTCGGCGTCCACCGGCAGCACCGCCAACTCCCCGTCGCCGCTGACCTGCTGAAGCCATGTGCCCCTGTCAAGCCCGGCCTCCTTGGCGGCGGTCTCCAGGGCCTCCAGCAGATCCAGCTGGGCCTGCAACTGCATGCGCGGCGACCGGGCGCTGTACCCCTGGATGTCGACCGCGAGCAGTAGTCGGAAGAGCAGGCGGACGGACGGTTCCGACTCGTCCGGCGGTGCTGGAATGATCGACATGGCGCCCTCGCCCCGATTGGGCCCTGCGTCTCTTGGGCACGGCCCAGCTGGCTTGGTTTCAGGGTCGCATCTACGAGCGCCTTTCGATAGCCACCTGGATGTCGGCGGGAAGCAAACTGACATATGTCACATAGCTATAGGGCGCAGAGCTAGTGAGCAACCTGCCTGCAATGCCGTTCGCTTCCTCACAAAGTTGCTGGTGAGCAGCTTGACACGGATGGCCATCCAGCGATCTGCCACCTGGCAGAACGACACTTGCTGTTAGCTACCTGTCTGGATACTTTTCTATTATCGCGCCCACAGTGGCGGGCTTCGAGGGACCACCGGGCGCCGGGCATGGGGGAAGGCGCGGAGGGGTCGCGGACCCCGACCGACCCGCGAGACCTCCGCGCCTTCGTCTGTGCGGCGGTTAGGGCGGCGGGCTGGTGACCGCCATAACCGCCGCCCCCACCCTGGGCAGGAGCCGCCGTCCGAGCCGGGGGGCTGATCGGCGGCCTCAGCGGGGGTTACCCAGTGTGGGAGTTTCCTGTGGGTCGTCCTCCAAGTCGTCCTGGGCCCGGCTCCGGGCCGGGCCCAGCGCTTCGATCCGAGGCTGCGCTGCCCTTCCGGATCGACAGGAAATACGGCGCGCACGCGGGACTGGTTCAACCGGGAACCGGACGCCGGCGAATTGGGTCAAAGCAGACGAAGAGCAGTAAGGAAGGACGCAGTGACCGGCGAGAACCCCGCGGGAAGCACGATCAATCTGAGCAAGGAGCCGCCCCCCGCACGACCGGGGCCGGCCTGGATCGTCGTTCCGGCGCGGATCGTCGCACTGGTCATCGTGCTGCCGCTGCGGCTTGTCCACGACCTCTTCGTGCAGGCCGGACGGGGTGCCCGCGCGGTCTGGCGGCGGCTGACGCGGGCGCCGGGACGGCTGGCGCGGCTCATCGGCCGGATGCTGCGCGGTCTCTGGCTCGCGCTGTACGGCCGGCTGCTCGCCCCGCTCGGACGGCTGGTCATGGCCATCGGACGCGGTATCGGCGCGCTGCTGGACCTCCTCGTCGTCCGGCCGCTGAGATGGCTCGCCATCGCGATGATCCTCGGTTTCCTGCGCCGGCTCGGACGCGGGTCGGGGCGGCTCGGCCGGTGGCTCCACCGCGTGCTGATCGCCCCGGTCGGCCGGTTCCTCGCGCTGCTCGGACGCGGACTCGGGCGGGTGCTGGAGTTCGTGCTGCTGCGCCCGCTGCGGTGGCTCGGCCAGGGGCCGGCCTGGCTGCTGGCCGTCACCGGGCGCGGGTTCATGCTGCTCTTCCAGGGGATCGCACTGCTGATCGGCGTGCTGGTGGTCATGCCCGCCGTGCTGCTGTGGCGGTACGTCCTGCGGCCGCCGCTGCTCGGCCTCGCCCGGCTCGGACGCGGGGTCCTCTTCGTCCTCGGCACGGTCGGGAGCGTCCTCGCGTCCGGCCTGTACGCCTTCGCATCCGCGATCGTCTGGTCGTGGCGGCTGCTCGGGCGGTGCCTCCGATGGCTGGGGCGCGTGCTGGTCGTCCTGCCCGCCCGTGCCGTGCGGCGCCATCTCCTGGCCCCGGTCGCCGCCGGGGCCGCGGGGACGTGGCGGCTCGCGACCCGGATGCTGCGCCGGCTCGGGCGGACGTTCATCGTCGCCCCGGCGCGCGCGGTACGGACGAGCGTGCTGCGCCCGATCGGGGACGGCATCCGCAAGATGTGGCGGGTGTCGGTGCGGGAGCCGGTCCGTTCCGCTCGCCAGGCGATGCGGGAGGCGGGCCGCGACGTCCGTCTCACGCTCCGCCGCGCGTTTCGCGGGCACTGATCACCGTTCCGCCGGATGGGGCTGAGATAATCGACGCGATGTATCGACTCCTGTTCTCACTGGTCATCGCCCGCGTCCCGGCGGAGAGCGTCCACCACCTGACCTTGCGGGCGCTTCGCGCGATCCAGTCCGTGCCCGGACTGGCGCCGCTGCTGCGCCGGCTGCTCGCACCCCGCGACCCGGCCCTCGCCGTGCACGCGCTCGGACTGGACTTCCCGAGCCCGCTCGGGCTCGCCGCCGGGTTCGACAAGGACGCGGTCGCCTACCGGGCGCTCGGCGCGTTCGGGTTCGGGCACGTCGAGATCGGAACGGTGACGGGACGCCCGCAGCCCGGCAACCCGCGCCCGCGACTGTTCCGGCTCGTCCCCGACCGGGCGGTCATCAACCGGATGGGCTTCAACAACGAGGGCTCCGAGGCCGCCGCCCGGCGGCTGCGCGGCCGGCCCGCCGGGACGATCGTCGGCGTCAACATCGGCAAGACGAAGGTCGTGCCCGAGGCGTCGGCCGCCGCCGACTACGTGGCGAGCGCCGAGCGGCTCGCCCCGCACGCCGACTACCTCGTCGTCAACGTCAGCTCCCCCAACACGCCCGGCCTGCGCAACCTCCAGGCCGTCGAGCATCTCCGCCCGCTGCTGACGGCGGTACGCGAGGCCGCCGACCGGGTGTCGTCCCGCCATGTTCCGCTCCTGGTCAAGATCGCGCCGGACCTGGCCGACGACGACATCGACGCGGTCGCCGACCTCGCCCTCGACCTCGGCCTGGACGGCATCATCGCGACCAACACCACCATCGGCCGGGACGCCCTGCACAGCCCGCCCGCGCTGGTCAAGGAGACCGGCGGGCTGTCCGGCGCGCCGCTGAAGGAGCGGTCGCTGGACGTCCTGCGGCGGCTGCGCGCCCGCACCGGCGGACGGCTCGTGCTGATCTCGGTCGGCGGCGTCGAGACGGCCGACGACGTGTGGGAACGCATCCGCGCGGGCGCCACGCTCGTCCAGGGCTACACCGGGATGATCTACGGCGGTCCGCTCTGGGCGCACCGCGTCAACCGCGACCTGTCCCGCCGCCTGCGCGCGAGCGCCTTCCGCACCCTGGACGACGCCCGCCGCTGACCGCCCCGCGCGGCCGGGCTTTGCGCGCTGGTTCCCGGCGGGCGGGCATCGGCGGGACGCTGCGGGGCACGGGGCAGGTATGGCCGGCGAGTCGATCCCCCGCGCGACCCTGCTCGTCCGGGTCACACTGGCACTGCTCCTCGCGCTCCCCGCGGTCGTGACGCGGGCGGCCGGGCTGTCCCCGCCGCCGGTCGCGGCCATGGTCATCTTCGGCGCCGGGGTGCTGGCGGCGGCGATTGTGCTGATGTGGGCGGCGGAGACGGCCCGCGCCGACATGTCGGGCGCGCTCGCGCTGGCGCTGCTCGCCCTCATCGCGGTGCTGCCCGAGTACGGGGTCGACCTCTACTACGCCTACGCCGCCGGGACGAGACCCCAGTACACCGCCTACGCGGCCGCCAACATGACGGGCGCGAACCGGCTGCTCGTCGGCGTCGGGTGGGCGCTGGTGGTGCTGGCGTTCACGCTCGGCGTCCGCCGCCTTTCCCGGCGAAGGGGACGCCACGCCACGCGCGGCCCCGGCCGCCGGGACGTCCGGCTGACCCCGCCGCACCGCGTCGAACTCGGCTTCCTCGCGCTCGCGTCCGTCCTCGGCTTCATCCCCGCGCTGACCGGCGAGATCGGGTGGTACCTCGCGATCGTCCTCATCGCCGTGTACGTCCTCTACCTGGCGCGGATCTCGCGCGGCGGCGGCGAGGACATCGAGCAGCTCGCCGGCGTCCCCGCCCGGCTGGTCAGGCTGCCGAAACGGGAACGGCGCATGCTGACCTGGGCGGGGTTCGGGTTCGGCGCGGCCCTCGTGTTCGTGTCGGCCAAGCCGTTCGCGAACGCGCTGGTGGACGCGGGCGCGTCGCTCGGCATCGACGAGTTCCTGCTGGTGCAGTGGCTGGCGCCGCTCGCGTCCGAGGCGCCGGAACTGCTCGTCGCCGTCATGTTCGCATGGCGGCTCCGCGACGCCGACGCGCTCGGCACGCTGCTGTCGAGCAAGGTCAACCAGTGGACGCTGCTGATCGGCACCCTGCCGCTCGCCTACCGGATCGGCGGCGGCGCCTGGTCGCTGCCGCTCGACTCCCGGCAGATCGAGGAGGTGCTGCTGACCGCCGCGCAGACCGTCCTCGGCCTCGGCCTGCTCATCGACCTGGTCTTCAGACGGTGGGAGGCGGCGGCGCTGTTCGTGCTGTTCGCGGTGCAGTTCGTCCTGCCGGGCGAGAGCGCCCGGCTGGTCCTGTCGGGCGTCTACCTGGCGATCGGGTTCTCCGTGCTGATCGCGCGGTATCGCGAGCTGGGCACGGCGATGGCGACGGTCGTCCGGTCTAGGTGAAGAAACCATCGGCGATCAGTTCGGGCAGGACGGCGTCGGCGTGTGCCCGGACCTCGCCCGCGTCCATGCCGGTGAGCTGGGCGATGGCGTCGAGCAGCGGGTCGAGCGGCAGTGTCCCGTCGCAGACCCCGGCGAGAGCGGCCTCGACCGTCCCGACCCCCGCCGCACGGCGCAGGCGCCCGGTCTGCCGCAGCACGATCCGCTCCGGATCTTCGGCGCCGGGCGGACCGAGCTGTTCCTGGACGAGTCCGGGCGCCGCCGCGAGCACCTGTCCACAGGTTGTGGAAAACTCCGCGCCCCTGCGGAGGCCGTCCAGAACCTCGCCGGCATAGCGGCCGACGGGCTGCTCGACGGCGTGCCGCAGTTCCTCGATCCGGACGGCCGGACGCTCGCTCCGCCGCAACGTGATCCACCCGAACCCGATGCCGGTGACGCCGTGCCGCTCGAAATGGTCGAGCCACGCCTCATACCGCGCCCGGTATTCGGGCGTCCCGGCCTCGCAGGAATCCCGCAGCCACAACTCGGCGTATTCCGCCGGATCCTGGACGTCCCGCTGGACGATCCACGCGTCGCACCCGTCCACCCAGGCGCCGACGCGCTCCTCCCACGGAATCCCCTCGACATGCAGCCAGTTGGCCAGGAGCTGGCAGTATCCGCCTTCCGCCAGGTGTTCCGGCGCCTCCGCGACGAGCCGCCGGCAGAACTCGTCACCCGCCATCCCGGACTCCCGGTAGGTGAAGCGAGGCCCCACGGACGGCGCGACGACGAACGGCGGGTTCGACACGATCAGATCGAACCGCCGCCCCCGGACGGGCTCCAGCAACGATCCTTCCAGGAGCTCGGCGCCGGCCACCCCGGAGAGCGCGAAGCTCATCGCGGCCAGTTCCAGCGCCCGCGGGTTGACGTCCGTCGCCGTGATGCCCGCCGCCGGGTTCCGGCCCGCCAGATGCACGGCCTGCACCCCGCTTCCCGTCCCGAGATCGAGCACGTTGTCCACAGGCTTGTGGACAACCAGCCGGGCCAGGTTCCCGGACGCCCCGCCCGCGCCGACCACGTGATCGGCCGCGAGCACGTGCCCCGCACCCGGCCGCACCTTCAGATCGGACACGGCATATCCGGCATGTCCGTCCCCGTCGACCGCCTCCAGCGGCTCGACGCGCAGCAGCGCCCGCAACTCGCCACCGGACATCTCGGCGAGCCCCGCCGCCACCAGGTCGTCCGCGGCGATCGCGGCGGCCGGCACCGGCACCTGCAGCCAGAACAGCCGCGTCAGCGCCTCGACCGGTGATCCGCCCCGCGTCGCCCGCAGCGCGGGCACGATCTCGTCCCGGGCCAGTGCCCCGCCGGCGACGGGCCCGAGCAACTCCCGCACCCCGCCGACCGTGTACCCGGCCCCGACCAACGACTCCCGCACCCGGAAAAGATCAGTCACCCGCCCATCCTGCCTCCTGCACGCCCTGCCGGGCGCGCAGCACGGCGGTGGTCAGGGCAGGCCGGGGGCGGTCAGGACAGGTAGGTCTCGAAGCCCTCCGCCAGGGATTCGGCTATGCGCTGGCGGAAGGAGGCGCTGGAGAGTCTCGCCGCGTCCCCCTGGTTCTGCATGTTGCCGCACTCGATGAAGACCTTGGGGACGGTCGACAGGTTGAGGCCGCCGAGATCGTCGCGGCGGTCGATGGCGTTCTTGCCGAGGTAGTTGGAGTACGGGATGCCGGTGCCCTCGTGGTAGGCGTCCCGCAACGCCGTGCCCAGCCTGGTGGAGCCGGACACCATCGCGGCGTTACTGCCGATGGACAGCGGCTCGATGATGTGGAAACCGTGGCCGGACGGGGACGCGCCGTCGGCGTGGATCGACACGGCCGCGTCGGCCTTGAGCCTGTTGCCGATCGCGGCGCGTTCGGTGATGCAGGGGCCGACGCCCTTGTCGTCCTTGCGGGTCAGCGTGACCTTGGCGCCCTGAGCGCGCAGGAGCCTGGCGAGCCGGTTCGAGACGTCCCAACTGAAGGCGTGCTCGCTGTAACCGGCCTTGGTCTCGGTGCCGGTCGTGTCGCACGCCTTGCTGCCGTTGCCGATCCTGACCTGCTTGTTGATCTCGGACGGGTGCTCGGCGTTGCCGCCGTTGTGCCCGGGATCGATGACGACGACCTTGCCGTCCAGCGCGGACGCGCCGTCCTTCGCGGACGCGGGCTTCCGCTTGGCCTTCGGCGACCCGGTGGCCGGCGGCGGGACCGCGGTCTCCCCCTGGGCGGCGGGCGGACCGGAGGAGCCGGTACACGCGGTGAGCGCGCCGAGGCACAGCGCGAGACCGGCGACCGCGGGGCCGCCTCGATGGATTCGCACAGGCCAATTCCCTCGTGATGACTTCGTTATCGACCCTGACAGTCTGCACGGTGACCGTGGTTCGTCAAACGAAGTCCGGGAAATCAGGGACGCGGGTCCTCATCGCCGAGCAGCGCCGCGAGGGCCTGCGCCTCGTCCGCGTCCAGGCCGAGCACCACGCGGGGCCGGCCCCGCGGGTGGTCGATCGAATGGGCCACATAGCTGGCGACGGACCCCGCCATCGCGGATCCCGGCATCTGCTCGCCCAGGCCCCGCGCGTGCCGCCACTCCGACCAGGCACGTTCCAGTTCACTCGCCGCGCGCTGCGCGCACGACGCCAGTTCCGGATCAGGCACGAACCGACCTCCCTGTGGATGTTCCGGTGTCCGTCCGCGGGGCCTCGTCCGGGCGGTCTCCCCCGAGACCGCCCGGGTCCACCCGTCGGACGATGAGTCCCATTAACCCCCCGGCGGCGTGCGGGAAGCCGGCCAATGCGGCAGGTTTGGCCGACCCCTTACCGTCGCCGTACCCGGCCATGACCGGCCACGGGCACGGCCTCGCCGGCCGGGACGTGGAATGAACATGCGGGAGCGTTGTGAAAGGCGGGGGGACGTACCTCGGCTTACCTGGGGGCTTACTGAGGGGCTTGCCGAGGGGCTTACCGAGGGAGGATCACAGGGCGGGAGCGGGCCCCGTGGTCGAGCGCACCACCAGGTGCGGGACGACCAGGTTCTGCCGGGCGGGCCGGGACGGATCGCCGATGCGCGCGGTGAGTAACTCGGCGGCCACCCGTCCCATGTCGCGGCGCGGCTGGTCCACGCTGGTCAGCGAGACGTGGCGGATCGCGGCGAGATGGGTGTTGTCGTAGCCGACGATCGACAGGTCGGCGGGGACCCCCATGCCGAGTTCGTCGGCGGCCGAGAGGGCGCCGGTCGCGACCAGATCGTTGGGAGCGAAGATCGCGGTCGGCCGGGCGTCGCGGCGCAGCAGCGAACAGGCGGCACGGTAGCCGCCGTCCTCGGTGAAGTCGCCGGACTCGACGACGATCTCGTCGGCGAGTCCGTGCCGGCGCATCGCCTTCTCGTAGCCGGCGCGGCGGTAGCGCGCCGTGGTCGAGCGCGCGCCCTCGATGTGGGCGATCCGGCGGTGACCGAGTTCGACGAGATGGTCGACGGCCAGGCTCGCGCCGAGTTCGTCGTCGTCCACCACGATGTCCACGCCGACCACGTCGCGTTCACCGACGACCACCACCGGGACGCTGGCCGCCGCCTCCTTGAGCGACTCGGGGACGACGCTGAGCAGCACCAGCCCGTCCACCCGCATCTCCAGGAACGCCTCGACGGCCTCCGCCTCGAACAGCGGGTCCCAGCGGCCACTGCCGACCAGCATCCGCAGGCCCTCGCCGTGCAGGCTCTCCTGCAGCCCGTCGAGGAACTCGGCGAAGAAGGGGTTGTGCAGGTCGGCGACGATGGCGCCGATCAGCCGGGTGCGTCCCTCGACCAGGCTCCGCGCGACGGCGTTCGGCCGGTAGCCGAGTTCGCGGGCGGCCTGGAGGACGGCCTGTCTCCGGCGTTCGCTCACATGCGGTGACCCCCGCATCACCAGCGAGACGAGCGATTTGGAGACGCCGGCACGCTCGGCGACATTGCGGATTGTCGGTTTCGGTGCGGGCGCGGCCCTCCCCTCGTCGTGTGCGGCGGGAGAGGATCCGCTGCGCGGCCGGGGAACCGCGCACTCTCCCTGCCTGTTGTGCGGGGGGCTTGCTTCATCAGCTGACATGGCACTCCGTCCAGGGGGACCTGCAGGACCTGCCGCGACGGCGCACCGTCGGGGGAGCCGGCGCGCCGTCCTCCCGCTCGGGAGGAGATGCCATGATGCCGCGCCTGCTCCCCGGAGCGTGGCAACAGCGAGTAACGGTCATCCGTGAATGGTGGTTCGGGTCTGTGGTGTTCTGGATCACAGTCGGGTCCGGGGACGACCACGACCCGGTGAAAAGCCCACCTCATCCTTGGTCACCGAGGGTTGCCATGGGCCGGGCTCGGATACGCTGCCCGGGTGGCAGATCGTGCGGTAGCCGGTGACAAGGCGCGAAGCCGGCAGCGCGGCGGGCGAGGCCGGCGCAGGCTCAGTGTGGACGAACGGCGAGACGAACTGATCGAGGCGGCGCTGCAGCTTTTCAGCACCCGGTCGCCCGAGGACATCTCGATCGACGACGTCGCGGAGGCGGCGGACGCCTCGCGGGCGCTGGTCTACCACTACTTCGGCGGCAAGCACGAGCTGTACATCGCGGCGCTGCGCAGCGCGGCGAAGAAGCTGTCGGTGCTGCTGGAACCGCCCACGGAGGGTAAGCCGCTGGAACGGCTGCGCATCTCACTGAAGCGGTACTTCGACTTCGTGGAGAGCCACGCCGCCGGTTACACGGCGTTGCTGCGCGGCGGTCCGGCGGACCGCTCGGGCGAGGCCGGCGAGATCGTCGACGGAACCCGGCAGCTGCTCCTGGACCGCATCCTGCACTCGCTGGACGTGGCGGCCCCGCCGCCGATCCTGCGCATCACGCTGCGCTGCTGGATGGCGATCGTGGAGACCGCCGGCCTGGACTGGCTGGAGAACCGCGACATCCCCCGCCCGGACCTGGAGCGCCTGCTCGTCGACCAGCTTGCGGTCACCATGCAGACGGCGGGACGCCACGACCCCGACACCGGCGCCCTGTTCGACCGCCTCTCCCAAGAGGAGATGAGCGGGTAGCCTTCCGGGCCCCGGAGCTGGTTGTCCAATTGTGGACGATTGATCCGTATGTGTCCGAAATTTTGGGTAGGCCGGATCCCGCCCGCGAGTTCACGGGCGGGATACCGGTCTCGCTACTCCGACCGCTGCTGCGGGATTCCCGCGAGCAGCGCCCGCACCTCCGCCTCGCGGTAACGACGGTGCCCCCCCAGTGTCCGGATGGACGTGAGCTTCCCCGCCTTAGCCCACCGCGTGACGGTCTTGGGGTCGACGCGGAACATCGTCGCCACCTCCGCCGGCGTGAGCAGGGGCTCGGCCTCTGGCGTACGTGCTGACATGTTTGCGGCCTCTCCTCCTGGACCGATGACAGCGATCCTGCGATTGATACTCGCGTGGTCACTGATGTCCCCTATGGCCCGAAAGAGCCACTATGACATCACAACGTGTAACCTTGCCACCACTCAACGCAACAAGCAAGCTCCTGGCGGTAGTTACGTGCAAACATCCCCCCGGGAACCGGGTGCCGCGCCTGCCGGATGGCCATCGAGTCACGCTGTGTGATTCTAGCGACACGTATAGTCGTATCGCGCGCGGATTCGGGAAATTTGTTTTAGTTCGCCGCCTCAAGCGCCCGGATCGGCCTCCAGCGGGCCAGGAGCCGCTTGTACATCGCCACGGTCAGCTCGACCTCGCCGCGCTCCATCCCGGTGAGGGCCACGGTCATCTCGGCGACCGACTCGTCCGCGCGCAGCGCCCGGTCGTCCAGCAGATGGACCAGCCCGCCGTAGTCGAGCTCGACCAGCGCGCTCGGGTGGAACCCGTCCAGCCACCGGCCCAGCGTCTCCAGCTGCCCGGCCGGCAGGAGACGGCCCTCCTCCGTCCCGTCGCCGAGGTCGTTCTCGCGCACCACCGGCAGCGCGCCCGCCACCCGGCGGCGCGCCTCGCCCATCGAGGTGACGTAGCTGAGGGTGCGCGCGGGCGTGGCCGTCGCCGGGCCGTGACCCGCGAGTTCCTCGGGCGCGTCGGCGGACCTGCGGTATCCGGTCCCCGGCGCGCCGAGCATCAGGCACCGCTCACCGCGCGCGAACGGGACGAACCAGTCCGGCGGAACGTGCCAGGTGCTCGTCAGGATGTGCGGCCGCAGCGACCGGCCGGCCTGCTTCCAGTGCTCGAAGTCGCGCACCGCCCGCTCGGCCGCCGGCGGCGGGACGAACGCGGCCGCGATGCCGGCGGCCTGCTCGCTCCTGAACCGCTCGAAGGCCAGCCATGAGCGCAGCCGCGTCCCCCACGGGCACACGTAGATCATGTCGTCCACACGCCGCACGTAGGCGTCCCTGCTCTCCTGCTCCGGGACGACCTCCGGCGGCGAGCCGATGAGCCTGAGCGCGGCCTCGCGGTGTTCCACTCCGAGCGCGTGGATCCGCCGTGGGCGCCGCCTGGAATCGGCGTAGGCCGTCCACAGGGTCCGCGCGGGCTCCGGGAAGGCGGTCACCGGTTCATAAATCCGTAGGTACGCGGCGTACGGAAGCACAACCCGCATCGTGACATGAGATCCGGCCGGGCGTGATGCCATCCGGCGCCCTAGTCTGATCTTAGAGACAGAGAGGAGGGCACTACCGTGCCTAATGTCTTCGGGCCGCCCCACAAGGGCAGCGAATCCCGACACGAGCAGGTCGTCTTCTGCCAGGACGAGGCCAGCGGTCTGCGCGCCATCATCGCCATCTACTCCACCGCGCTGGGCCCGTCCCTGGGGGGTACCCGCTTCTTCCCGTACGCCTCCGAGGAGGAGGCCCTCACCGACGTACTGAACCTGTCCCGGGGGATGGCTTACAAGAACGCCTTGGCCGGGCTCGACCTCGGTGGGGGCAAGGCAGTCATCATCGGTGACCCCGCCACCGACAAGTCCGAGGCGCTGCTCAGGGCGTACGGACGGTTCGTCCAGTCGCTCAACGGCCGCTACTACACCGCGTGCGACGTCGGCACGTTCAGCGAGGACATGGACATCGTGGCGCGGGAGTGCCGCTTCGTCACCGGACGGACGGTCGCGCACGGCGGCGCCGGCGACTCCTCCATCCTCACGGCGTTCGGTGTGTTCCAGGGCATGCGCGCCGCCGCCGAGACCGTGTGGGGGGCGCCCACGCTGCGCGGCAAGAGGGTCGGGGTTGAGGGTGTCGGCAAGGTCGGTCACCGGCTGGTGGAGCACCTCCGTGAGGACGGCGCGGACGTCGTGATCTGCGACGTGAACGAGGCCGCAGTCGACCAGGTCCGGTCACTGCACCCGGAGGTGGAGGTCGTCGCCGATGCCGGCGCGATGATCCGCGCGGACCTCGACGTGTACGCGCCGTGCGCGCTGGGCGGCTCCCTCGACGACGACACCGTGCCTCTGCTTCAGGCCAAGGTGGTCTGCGGGGCCGCGAACAACCAGCTCGCCCACACGGGTGTGGAGAAGAACCTCGCCGACCGCGACATCCTGTACGCCCCCGACTATGTGGTGAACTCCGGCGGTGTGATCCAGGTCGCGGACGAGATCGAGGGGTTCAACTTCGACCGTGCCAAGGCCCGTGCCACCGGGATCTACGACACCACCCGGAAGATCTTCGCGCTGGCCGCCGACGAGGGCGTCCCGCCGGCGGTGGCCGCCGACCGCCTCGCGGAGCGCCGGATGTCGCAGATCGGGAGGTTGCGCGGCATTTTCCTCTGACGTCCCGGCGTCCGCGCACCCGGTCCGGAGGGGGCATCCCAGCCCCGCTTAGACCGTTGCAAGACCGTTGTGAGGGTGGCCGTGGGGCACTGTAAGACCGTCCCACGGCAGCCTTGTCACGTACTCGTGACCGCCGGATACACTGTTGTTATCAGCAACAGGAGCGCCGCCACGCACCGTCAATGTACCGAGCCAGGCGCAAAACGGGTACGGTTGTACCCGTGACTGACGCATGGCTCATCAGGCACCGGTTCGTGTGGTACACGCGCGCGTTGATGGGCCCACGAAAGCCCTGACCATCGAGGGGGTCGAGCCAATGGGTCGCGGCCGAGCCAAGGCCAAGCAGGTAAAGGTTGCCCGGCAGCTCAAGTACAACACCGGCAACACGGACCTCGACCGCCTGAAGAGCGAACTGGGAGTCAACGACTCCGGCGACAGCTCCTATGACGAGCTCGCCGAGAAGTACGCCGACTACGCCGACGACTACGGCACCGAGGACCGCAAGGACGGCACCTCCGGTTGACCGGCCGACAGGACGCCACTGCCCGCCCCGGGCAGTGGCGTTTGTCGTGACTTCTGCCTTGTCGTGACTTCTGCATGTTCGCCGCGGTCTTCCCTCATGGGGGTGTGTGGGTCATGGTCTCCGTCGGCCGCCGAGAGCGCCTCTGGGGCGACTTCGGCGGCTAGTGCTTCCCGTGTGACGTCTGAGGGCTGAGAGGCGCTCAGCGCGCCTCTCAGCCGGTCACACGCTCGTTTCCAGGTCGCGCCGGCCCTCTCGGGCCACCGGTCGGCAGACCCCGGCCTTCGGCAGACCCCGGGCCTCAGACCAGGGTCGCCTTTCCGATGCCCTCGGTGATCTCGCCGAGCACCCAGGCGGGCACGCCGCGGGAGGTCAGCAGGCGGAGCGCCTCGTCGGCGCCGTCCGGGCTCACGATCGCGGCCATTCCGACACCGAGGTTGAACGTCTTGTCCATCTCGGGCTGGGGCACGTTCCCGTGGGCTTGCAGGACGCGGAACAGGGCCGGAACCTCCCACGAGGAGCGGTTCAGCACGGCGTCCACGGTCGATGGCAGGGAGCGTGCCAGGTTCGCCGCGAGCCCGCCGCCCGTGATGTGCGCGAAGGCGCGCACTCCGCCCGCCTGGGTCAGCGCCAGGCAGTCCTTGGCGTAGATGCGCGTCGGGGTGAGGAGTTCCTCACCCAGCGGACGGTCGAGTTCGGCGGGCTCGGCTTCGAGAGTGAGGCCGGTCGTGGCCAGGATGTGCCGGACGAGCGAGTACCCGTTCGAGTGGATGCCGGACGAGGCCATGGCGAGGACGACGTCCCCTGCGCGCACACGATCCGGGCCCAGGATCTCGTCGGCCTCGACGACGCCCGTCCCGGCGCCCGCCAGGTCGAACTCGTCCGCGTCCAGCAGGCCGGGGTGCTCGGCGGTCTCGCCGCCGACGAGGGCGCATCCGGCCAGGGCGCAGGCGTCCGCGATCCCGCCGACGATGTCGGCGATCCGCTCTGGGACGACCTTGCCGCAGGCGATGTAGTCGGTCATGAACAGCGGCTCGGCACCGCACACGGCCAGATCGTCGATGACCATGCCGACCAGGTCGTGCCCGACCGTGTCATAGATGCCGAGACGTCGTGCCAGGTCGACCTTGGTACCGACACCGTCCGTGGACGTCGCGAGCAGGGGACGCTTGTACTTCAGCAAGGCCGAGGCGTCGAAGAGCCCCGCGAACCCACTGACGTCGTCGACGACCTCGGGGCGACGCGAACGCGCCACCCGGGACTTCATCAGCTCGACGGCCCGTTCGCCCGCCGCGATGTCGACGCCGGCGGCCTCATAGGACGTCACCGGCCGACCTCCAGCAGGTGCTTGCCGCGGGCGTCCTGCTCCACCGGGATGGGGTAGACGCCGTCGAAGCACGCCCGGCACAGGTTGTCCTTGGCGATCTGGGAGGCGGAGATGAGCTGGTCCAGGGAGATGTAGCCGAGCGAGTCGGCGCCGATGGAGTCGCGGATCTCCTCCACCGACAGGTCCCCGGCGATCAGCTCGGCGCGGGTCGCGAAGTCGATGCCGTAGAAGCAGGGCCAGGACACGGGCGGGCTGGAGATCCGGACGTGCACCTCGGCGGCGCCCGCGTCCCGCAGCATCGCCACGATCGCACGCTGGGTGTTGCCTCGCACGATCGAGTCGTCCACGACGACCAGCCGCTTGCCTTCGATCGCCTCGCGCAGCGGATTCAGCTTGAGGCGGATGCCGAGCTTCCGGATCGTCTGGGACGGCTGGATGAACGTCCGCCCCACATAGGAGTTCTTCACCAGTCCCTGGCCGTAGGGAATGCCGGACGCCTCCGCGTAGCCGATCGCGGCGGGGGTGCCCGACTCCGGCGTCGGGATGACCATGTCGGCCTCGACGGGGTGCTCGCGGGCCAGCCGGCGTCCTACCTCGACGCGGGTGGCCTGGACGCTGCGTCCGGCGATCGTCGTGTCGGGCCGGGCCAGGTACACGTACTCGAACAGGCAGCCCTTGGGGCGCGCCTTGGCGAACCGCTCGGACCGCACGCCGGCGCCGTCGATCGCGACCAGCTCGCCCGGCTCGATCTCCCGGACGAGGCGGGCGCCGACGATGTCGAGCGCGGCCGTCTCGGACGCCACCACCCAGCCGCCGGCCTCCAGGGCGCCGAGGACGAGCGGCCGGACGCCCTCGGGGTCGCGGGCGGCGTAGAGCGTTCCCTCGTCCATGAAGACCAGGGAGTACGCGCCGCGCGTGTCCGGGAGGATCTCCCTGGCCGCCGCCGTGGGGCCGCCCTCGCCGTGGAGGGCGAGCAGCGCCGTCAGGACCTCGGTGTCGGTCGTCGCGGTCAGCACCCCCGGCTCCAGCCGCCCGGCCAGCTCCGGGGTGTTGATCAGGTTGCCGTTGTGGACGAGCGCGAGCCCGCCCTCGTCCGTCGAGCGGAACGTGGGCTGCGCGTTCTCCCACGTGGGCGACCCGGTCGTGGAGTAGCGGCAGTGGCCCACGGCGATGTGGCCGCGCAGGGTGTTCAGCACCGACTCGTCGAAGACCTGGGCGACGAGGCCCATGTCCTTGAACACGACGATGCGCGAGCCGTCGCTGACGGCGATTCCCGCCGATTCTTGCCCGCGGTGCTGGAGCGCGTACAGGCCGTAGTAGGTGAGCTTGCTCACCTCGGCCCGCGACGCCTGGTCCGCGGGGACCCAGACGCCGAACACACCGCAGGCGTCCTGCGGAGCGCGGTCGGAGGGATCGATGTCGTGGCTCAGACGTCCGTCACGGAGAGGCACGGCAATCAGTCTAGATGCCCGATTCGCCTGCTCCGATCGGTGGCCTGCCCCAACGGCGCCTCACCCCTCTCCAACAGGGCGGATACTCCCGTACAACGAGGTCTCAATCGAGGGGCAGGGGGAGATGGCCCGACAGGTCTGCGCGTGCGCCGCTGGCACGTACGCGTCCGTCCGCGATCGCGTCCGCCCAGGCCAGGCGGCCCGTGGCCAGAGCAACCCAGACGGTAGCGTCCATCTCCACCACATTCGGCGGGGTACCGCGGGTATGGTGCGGGCCGTCGATGCACTGGACGGCGGCGTGCGGAGGGACTCGGACCTCCACCGAACGGCCCGGGGCCAACTCGGCGAGCCGGTCGAGCAGGAACCGCACCGCCCCCTTCACCACCGGACGGGACGGTTCGGCGCCTCCTGCCTCGACACAGGCGAGGACGGTGTCCAGCGCGGCCCGGCGCAGTTCGGCGGGCTCGTCGGCACCGATGTAGGGCGCCAGCCCGAGCGCGGCGCGCTGCTCGTTCAGGACGAGGGGAGAAAGCGGAGTTCGGGGCATCGCACATGACGCTACCCGGTCGGTCGCGGTGCGGCGCAGACGATAGAAAGGACCCCGATCAGCCACGGGGGGAGCAGGTGACCGGGGACGCGGTCCCCGGCGGACACGGAGGTTCGTCAGATGCCCGAGGCGCTGCCTCTGCAACCCGGTGACCCGAGAAAACTCGGCTCGTTCGAGATCACGGGCCGGCTCGGCGTCGGTGAGCAGGGCGCCGTCTTCCTCGGCGGGGACCCGGCCGGCGGCCCCGTCGCCGTGAAGGTCCTGCACGTGCGGCTCAGCGGCGAGCCCGCCGCCGGGTCACGGTTCGCCGACGCCTTCTCCGCCGCCCGGAAGGTGTCCGGGTTCTGCACGGCGGCGATCCTGGCCGCCGATGTGGACGGTGACCGTCCCTACGTGGTGAGCGAATGCGTGGACGGGCCGTCCCTCCAGCAGCTCGTGGACGAGGAGGGCCCGCGTGGAGGCATCGTCGTCGAGCGTGTGGCGGTCGGTATGGCGGTCGCTCTCGCGGCGGTCCATCGGGCGGGCGCCCTTCATCACAACCTGAAGCCGGGGAACGTTCTGCTGGGCCCGAACGGGCCCCGGATGAGCGACTTCGGCATAGTCCATGCCTTGGACGCGGTCAACGCGGCTTTCACGGGGCACAACACGGAGGACCCGTCCTACAAGGCCCCTGAGCAGTTGAGCGGGATGGGCCTCGGGCCGGCCGCGGACGTGTTCTCATGGGCGGCGACCCTTCTGTTCGCCGCTACGGGCAAGCCGCCGTTCGGGGACGGTTCACCGTCCGAGGTGATGCAGCGGATCGTCTACGACGAGCCGGATCTGTCGGGCGCCCCCGATTCCCTGCACGAGGTCATGACCGCTGCTCTGGCCAAGGACCCCGCACAGCGTCCTACGGCGGCGCAGATCCTTGAACGGCTTCTGGGCGCGACGAGCCCGCTCCCCGGCCGCCTGCCGCCTTCCATGGCCGAGGAGGGGCGTGCCTTGGCTGCGGGTACGGCCCCCCAACAGACGGCCCCCCAACAGACGGCCCCCCAACAGACGGCCCCCCAACAGACGGCTCCCCAACAGACGGCTCCCCAACAGGCGGCGGGTACGGCTCCCCAACAGGCGGCGGATCCGGCCCCCCGGCAGAACGTCCCGCCGCCGAGTCCTCCCCTGGGGGCGCCCCAGCGTCCGCTGGGAGTCGCTCCCCAGCTCGGGTTCACATCACCCGGCCCTGCGCAGGGTGCCCCGGCGCCGGCCTTGCCCCTTTTCGGGAAGCTCTCGCTCACGCGCCGACCGCGCCCCGCGCCGGAGCCCGAGCCCGAGCCGCTCGCCGATCTGGACCCGGCGGCCTTCGAGGCGACCACGACCTTCCACGCCGTCGGCTCGGACCGTCAGGAGGAGCCGGCCCCGGCCGACCAGACCGCGAGGTTCGACGCGGTCGGTCCCGACCCCACGGCCATGTTCGACGCGGTCGACCTTCAGGAGCACGCGAACGGCGCCGCGTCCGCCCCGCACTTCGTCCCGGGTCTCGGGCGTGGGCGCGACACAGGCGAACGCGGCGCGTCACCGTTGTCGTCCATCGTGAAGATGCGGCGTCCCAGCAACCATGTGCTCGGCGTCGCCCTCTCGCTGTTCATCGGCGTCGGCGTCGGTATCGCCATCATCACGCTGGTGTTGTGGCCTCAACTCAAAGACGACGGCGGCGGCCCGCCTCCGAACAGCACGAACACGTCCAGCAACCGTCCGGTGACGACAATCCCGGCTTCGTTCGCGGGGACGTGGAAGGGGACCGCCGTCAACACCAACCGCAAGGTGGCCTTCCCGGTGGAGGTCACTTTCGAGGCAGGCGGCACCACCGCGCACGCGGTGTATCCACGGGAGAAGTGCACCGGCACCCTAACGCTGACCAGTGGCACAGAGAGCGTGCTGAAGATGAACCTGGCCATTGCCAAGCCGTGCACCAGTGGAGTCGTCGAAGTCACCCGGCGGCCGGATGGGACGCTGCAATACATGTGGAACAGGCCGGGGACGGGGCTCGGCTACGGCGGCAAGCTCACCCGCGGCTGACCTGGGGCCAGGCCCCGGGCAACAAAAAAGCCACATCTGGCAAGATGCCCAGTTTGTCATCTCATATCAGGACAGTTCCGCTAAGGTTTTCCCTCGGTCGAAAAATCGATCATGTGAAGGGGCTCGCCGAGCGATCCCCCGACTGAAGGAGAGGCCTTGCGGGCTGTCCATCGAAGGCTGCTGCTGGCCGGCGCGGTCGCGACGTGCCTGGGCGCCGCCGCCGCGCTCCCCGTGCTCGCCGACGACTCCGGGTCCCTCGTGCAGGTGACCGCGGCGAAGGGCACCCCCGTGCCCGGCCAGTACATCGTCACGCTGAAGGCCGGGGCGTCCTCCGACGCCGCCGCCAAGAAGGTCAACGCCACGGGCGTCAAGCACTTCGACGGCGTCCTGAACGGCTTCGCCGCCCGGCTCACCGACGACCAGCTGAACAAGCTGCGCCACGACAACCGCGTCGCCGCGATCGAGCAGGACCAGGTCATCAAGGCGAACACGACCCAGTACTCCCCCCTGCCCTGGGGACTCGACCGGATCGACCAGCGGTCCAGGACGCTCTCCAAGAGCTACTACTACAAGTCGTCCGGCAGCGGCGTGAACGCCTACATCATCGACAGCGGCCTCGACGTCACGCACAAGGAGTTCGGGGGCCGCGCCTCCATCGCCTGGACGGCGAAGTCGTTCGGCGGCGACGGAAGTGACTGCAACGGTCACGGCACCCACGTCGCGGGCATCATCGGCTCCAAGACCTACGGCGCCGCCAAGTCCGTCAACCTGCGGGCGCTGCGCGTCCTCGACTGTGACGGCTCCGGCTACGTGTCGGAGGTGATCGACGCCGTCAATTGGCTGCGCACCCACGCCGCCAAGCCGGCCGTCGCGAACATGTCCATCGGCGGGCCGAAGTCCACGGCACTGAACACCGCCGTGATGAACCTGTCCAAGTCCGGGGTCTTCGTATCCGTCGCCGCGGGCAACGACAACAAGGACGCCTGCAACTTCTCGCCGTCCAGCGCGAGCTGGGTCATGGCGGTCGGCGCGACCACCTCCTACGACAACCGCGCGTCCTTCTCCAACTGGGGCAAGTGCGTCGACATCAACGCGCCCGGTTACGGCATCTGGTCCACCGTCCCCGGCGGCGGAGCCCAGAAGTACAGCGGCACGTCCATGGCCACCCCCTACGTCAGCGGTGTCGCTGCGCTTTACCTGACCACCCACAGGTCGGCCGGCTTCCCGGAAGTGCAGAAGTGGCTGAACGACAACTCCACGCACAGCCTCAAGAACCTGCGTTCGCAGCCCAACCGGCTCCTCTACAAGGGCAAGCTGTGACACCTGTCGCGTAAAATGGCCCGGCTCCCAGCGAGGGAGCCGGGCTTCTCGCGTGTGAAGCCGTCCCACCGCCCCCAGGGGTCTACCCTTGCCAGGCACAGACGGTTCCCTAATGCTCGCTGACCTTCGAGCCTGCGGACCTCCATACCCACGGCCGTGAGGAGAGGAGAACACGTGGAGAGCCCCGCCTCCACGCGCCGGCATGGCGGACGACGCGTCGCCGCGGCGCTCGTGGCCATCACCGCCGCGCTGCCGCTGGCCGGCGCCGGCACGCCCGCCGCGATCGCGGCGCCGCCCGCCTCCGTCCCCCTGGACCCGGGCGACAGCGCCAAGTTCGCCAAGCTGAACCGTCAGATCGAGCAGCTCGACAAGGAGTACGGCGGCGACCTCGCCAAGCTGAAGGACGCCGAGTACGCGGCGAAGAAGGCGCTGAGCAAGTCCAACGCCCTCGAACGCGACCTCCAAGAGGCCCGCGACCTCGTCGCCCAGCTCGCCGCGACGCAGTACATGATGAACGGCGAGGACCCCACCGTCACCTTCCTGTCCGACGCCAACCCGAGCGACGTGCTCAGCAACGCGACCCTGGTCAGTCACCTCGCGCAGAACAAGGCCGCGAAGGTCGCGCAGATCCAGAAGCTCGTCAACGACCAGCTCCAGGCCCGCAAGCAGGCCCAGCAGAAGATGGCGGACCTGAAGAAGGAACTGAAGGACCTCAAGAGCCGCCAGGCCCAGATCAAGGCCCTGGTGAAGAGGTACAAGCCCGAATCGCCGAGCGTCGGCATGGGCGGTGTCACACCCCGCATGCTGAAGGTCAAGAACACCCTCGACGTGGAGTTCGGCCCCTTCCCCACGATCGGCTGCGTCCGCCTCACCGGCGACCCGCAGGACCACGGCACCGGCCACGCCTGCGACTTCATGGTCACGACCGGCGGCGTGATGGCGAGCGGCAGCGCCCAGGCCCTCGGCGACCAGACCGCCCAGTACGCCATCTCGCACGCGAGCGCCCTCGGCATCAAGTACGTCATCTGGCGCCAGCGCATCTACGACATGCGCAGCCCCGGCTGGCGCGCCATGGAGAACCGCGGCGGCGTGACCGCCAACCACTACGACCACGTCCACATTTCGGTCTTCTAGACGTGGCGGTCCGCTGAACGTGTCAGGACGTCCTCGGCAGGGGACGTCCTGACGTCACCTCTTGCGGCCGAAGAGGAAGTAGCAGATCGGCCCCGCGTAGTTGATGAAGGCGAGCACGCGCCACAGCCGCTTCGGGCCGTTGATCTGCTCGGCCGGCCGGCGCTGGATGTCGACCAGGGCGGCCGCCAGCAGCGTCACCTGCACCGCCCCGGCGCCCATGACGAGCGAGCGTTCCCGCCGGCTGAGCTCGGACCACTTCCTGCCACTCACGATGTCCCCCCGAGGCCGGTTGTCCTCTCAGGCTAGCCGGGGGCGTACGGCGCGCCGAGGGCGCCCCGGTGGGGGGCGCCCTCGGCCGGCCGGTCAGTCGGCGTAGCTGGGAAGCATGCGCTCGTGGGCCTCGCGCAGTTCCGACAGGCCGATGCTGAACAGCTCCTGCTGGTCGCCCTCCGGGCCGCGTCCGGTCACGTGGAGCGCGTCACCGCCCACGACACCGATCTGGGAGACCGGGACGCCCGCCGACTCGCACAGGGCCGCCAGGCGCGCCTCAGCGCCCGGACGGACCACCAGCATCGCGCGGGCCACCGACTCGCTGAACAGCGCCACGAACGGGTCGCCCGGCAGCGTGATGCGGGCGCCGAGGCCACCGCGCAGGCACGACTCCACCAGCGTCTGCGACAGGCCGCCGTCCGACAGGTCGTGGACCGCCGTGACGAGACCGTCCCGGACGGCGGCGACCATGACGGACGCGAGCGCCGCCTCGGCCTTCAGGTCGACCAGCGGCGGCAGGCCGCCCAGGTGGCCGTAGACGACGTGCGCCCACTCCGAGCCGCCGAACTCCTCGCGGGTCTCGCCGAGCAGCGCGATCGTGGCGCCGTCGGTGGTCAGCGACATGTTCACCCGGCGGCGCACATCGTCGTGGACGCCGAGGACGCCGATGACCGGAGTCGGGTTGATCGGCGTCTCCCCGGTCTGGTTGTAGAAGCTGACGTTGCCGCCGGTCACCGGGATGCCGAGGTACTGGCAGCCGTCCGCGAGGCCCTCGACGGCGCGTGCGAACTGCCACATGACCCCCGGGTCCTCCGGGGAGCCGAAGTTGAGGCAGTTGGTGACGGCCAGGGGCCGCGCGCCCGTGGCGGCGACGTTGCGGTACGCCTCCGACAGCGCGAGCTGCGCGCCCGCGTACGGGTCGAGACGCGTGTAGCGGCTGTTCCCGTCCAGGGACAGCGCGATGCCCAGACCGGACTCGTCGTCGATGCGCACCACGCCCGCGTTCTCGGGCATGGCCATGACGGTGTTGCCGAGGACGTACCGGTCGTACTGCGACGTCACCCACGTCTTGCTGGCGAGGTTCGGGGACCCGGTCAGCCACAGGACCGTCCGGCGCAGCTCGTCGCCCGTGGACGGACGCGTGAGCCGCCCCGGCGTGTCGGCCTGCAGGGCGCCGAGGTCGTGCGGGGGCTCCATCGGGCGGTTGTAGACCGGCCCCTCGTCGGCCGCCGTGACCGGCGGGATGTCGACGATCGTCTCGCCCCGCCACGTCATCACCAGCCGGCGCGTGTCGGTGACCGTGCCGATCACCGTCGCGGGGATCTCCCAGCGGGCGCAGATCTCCATGAAGCGGTCGACCTTGTCGGGCGACACCACCGCCATCATGCGCTCCTGCGACTCGCTCATGAGGATCTCCTCGGGAGTGAGCGTCTCGTCGCGGAGCGGGACGGTGTCGAGGTCGACGTACATGCCGCCGGTGCCGGCCGCGGCCAGCTCCGTCGTCGCGCAGGACACACCGGCCGCGCCGAGGTCCTGGATGCCGACGACGAGGTCCTCCTTGAACAGCTCCAGGCAGCACTCGATGAGCAGCTTCTCCATGAACGGGTCGCCCACCTGGACGGACGGCCGCTTCTGGTGCGACTCCTCATCGAACGTCGCGGAGGCGAGCACGGACGCGCCGCCGATGCCGTCCGGGCCGGTCAGGGCACCGAACAGGATCACCTTGTTGCCGGGGCCCGGGGCCACGGCGCGCTTGATGTCCTCGTGCTTCATCACGCCGACGCACAGGGCGTTCACGAGCGGGTTCTGCTCGTAGCAGGCGTCGAAGACGGTCTCACCGCCGATGTTGGGCAGGCCCAGCGAGTTGCCGTAGCCGCCTACACCGGCCACCACACCGGGCAGGACGCGCTGCGTGTCGGGGGCGTCCGCCGGGCCGAAACGGAGCGAGTCCATTACCGCGACAGGGCGGGCCCCCATCGACATGATGTCGCGGACGATCCCGCCGACACCGGTTGCGGCGCCCTGGTACGGCTCCACGTAGGACGGGTGGTTGTGCGACTCCACCTTGAAGGTGACCGCCCAACCCTGGCCGATGTCCACGACACCGGCGTTCTCCCCCATGCCGACTAGAAGCTTGTCCGTCTTCGGGGCTTTGTCGCCGAACTGGCGCAGGTGCACCTTGGAGCTCTTGTAGGAGCAGTGCTCGCTCCACATGACCGAGTAGATCGCCAGCTCGGCCGACGTGGGGCGGCGTCCGAGAATGTGCCGGACGCGCTGGTACTCCTCGTCATTCATCCCCAGTTCGACATGCGGCTGGCGGCGCTCGGGGGAGGAGGCGGCGATGGCGACCGTGTCCGTGCCGTTGTAGGCCGGGACGGACGCCTCGATCGCGGGCAGCGGACCCGTCCCCCGCCCGATGGACGGCTGCGGGCCCGTCCCGGAGCCGATGGCGGGCTGCGGGCCGGTGCCCGACCCGACGGCGGGCTGCGGGCCGGTTCCGGCCCCGATCGCGGGCAGCGGGCCGGTGCCGCGGCCGATGCGCGGCAGCGGACCCGTACCGGGACCTTCGGCGCGCGGAAGCGCGAGCGGACCCGTGTTCGGGTGGATGACGGGCT
>NZ_BCQQ01000008.1 GCF_001552155.1 Actinomadura formosensis NBRC 14204
CCCGGTGGCCCCGGCGGTCCGGGTGGGCCGGGCGGTCCCGGCGGCCGCGGCCCCGGCGGGGCCGGCGGCGGCTCCGGAGGCGGGGACGGCTTCTGGGGCGGCGAGGGGCGCGGACGGCGCGAGAAGCACTCCGCGGACACCGAGAAGAAGACCGGCTGGCGGCGGTACATACCGTCCTGGAAGATCACCGTCGCCGTCGTCAGCGTGATGATCCTCGGCATGGCCGCGCTCGTCGTCGTCGCCTACGCCAACACCCCGCTGCCGACGAAGGCGCAGCAGGACGCGCTCCGGCAGGAGTCGGTGATCACCTACGCGGACGGGTCCCCGCTCGCCCGGGTCGGCACCCACCGCGAGGACATCGCCCTGAAGGACGTGCCGGTCTTCGTCCAGAACGCGGTGCTCGCCGCGGAGGACCGCAACTTCTGGACCGAGCCCGGTATCTCGCCGACCGGCATCGTGGGCGCGTTCTACCGGGCCGCGACCGGCGGAGACGTCGCCGGCGCCTCGACGATCACCCAGCAGCTGGCCCGTAACTACTGGGCGAACCTCAGCCGGGACCGCACGGTCAGCCGCAAGTTCAAGGAAATCCTCATCTCCGTCCGGATGGGCAAGGAGATGGACAAGAAGAAGATCCTTGAGCTGTACCTCAACACCGTCCCGTTCGGGCGCGACTCGTACGGCATCCAGGCGGCCTCCCGCGCCTACTTCCACAAGCCCGTCACCAAGATCAACGTCTCCGAGGCGGCGGTGCTCGCCGCGATGATCCAGCGGCCGTACTACTTCGCCAGCTACGGCCCGGCGTCCAACCCGGCCAAGAAGGCGCTGATCGACCGCTGGACCTACGTCCTCGACGGGATGGTCGAGCAGAAGTGGCTCGACTCGAACCAGCGGGCGGCGGCGAAGTTCCCGCAGACGCAGAAGCAGTGGAGCGACGTCCCGAACGACCCGAACTCCGGCTACCTGGAAGCCCGCGTGCTCAGCGAGCTGAAGGAGCTCGGCATCGACCGGGAAAGGCTGTCGACCGGGGGCCTGCGGATCACGACCACGTTCAACAAGGAACTGCAGGACTACACCAACGTGGCCGTCAACCAGATCAAGAAGGAGAACGGCCTCAAGTCGGACATCCAGTTCGGGCTCGCGGCGGTCGACCCGAGGACGGGCGGGGTGGTGGCCGCCTACGGCGGCCCCGACTTCCGCAAACAGCAGTTCGACAACTCGTTCCAGGGCAAGGTGCAGCCGGGTTCGTCCTTCAAGCCGATCGTGCTGGCCACCGCGCTCGACCAGGGCGTCAGCCTGCAGACGACGATGGACGGCGCCTACAAGCGGACCATCAACGGTGCGACGTTCACCAACGACAGCAGGTCCGAGAACGGCATCTACAACCTGAAGCAGATGACGGCGATGTCGATCAACACGGCGTACGTCGACCTGGGGCAGAAGGTCCAGTTGACGAACGTCATCGACATGGCCGCGAAGATGGGCATCCCGAAGGACACCCCGAACCTCAACCCGACCTACACCTCGCTGCCGCTCGGCGTCATCGACACGAGCCCCGTCACGATGGCGTCGGTCTACTCGACGTTCGCCGCGGGCGGGAAGCACCGGCAGGCCCACGTGATCGCCAAGATCACCGACGCCAAGGGCCACACCGTCGTGAACAACGAGAACAAGCCGCTCAGCAAGCTGCCCTGGGAGAAGCCGACCCAGGCGTTCTCCGAGGGCGTCGCCGCGGACGCCACGACGGCGATGCGGGCGGTCGTCACGTCCGGTACCGGTACGCGCGCGAGCCTCGGCGCCCGCCCGGTCGCTGGCAAGACCGGTACGACGGACGAGAACAAGTCCGCCTGGTTCGTCGGCTACACCCCGGAGCTCGCGACCTCGGCGGCGATGTGGCGGCAGGACAAGAGCGGCCGGCGCAAGTCGCTGGTCGGCGTCGGCAACTACAGCCAGGTCTACGGTGGTACGGTTCCGGCCGAGCTGTTCAAGCGCTTCATGCTGAAGGCACTGGAGGGCAAGGAGATCAGCCAGTTCCCGCCGGCGGCGAACGGCGGCAGCATCGCCCCCTGGGCGAAGGCGAAGCCGGCGCCGACGCCGACGATCACGCCGTCCCCGTCGGCCACGCCCACCTGCCAGCCGGGCCGGCCGCAGCCGGGCTGCCCGTCGCGTTCGCCGGAGCCGCCGCAGTCGCCGACGCCGGAGCCGGGAGAGGGGCAGCCCTGCAACGAGATGAACCTGCCGCTCGGCTGTGACCCGAACCTTCCGCCCACCGGGGACAAGACCTGGTGGTGCGCGAAGCCGGAGCACCGCAACGACCCCGCCTGCCGGAAGGAGAATCCCGGTCCTGGGACCGAGAACGGCGCCTGACCGGAGCCGGCACTTGCGTTGAGGACGGCCCGGAGCCCGCGGTGGCTCCGGGCCGTTCTCCGTGATGGCGATCAGGGGGCGGCCCGGGACGAATAGTCTTGCTGTCCATGTCGTCGTCTTCTGAGAGGCTCACCATGCCCGCCGACAGCGAGGTGGCGGACCCTCCCGGCCGGCTGAGGCGGCTCGCGCCGGTGCTGACGGGGCTGACCGCCCTGGTGTGCCTGCTCGGCTGGCTGCAGAAGCAGCCGTGCGCGTCGGTGCGGTTCGACTTCATCAAGACGACGACGAACGCGTGCTACACCGACATCTATCCGCTGTACTACGTGCGCGGGCTGAACGACGGCAAGATCCCGTACTTCGACTCGTTCACCGGATCCGACATCCACTACGTCGAGTATCCGGTGCTCAGCGGCGGTTTCATGCAGTTGGTCGGGTGGCTCGTCAAGCCGTTCGGGGCGGACGATCGCGGGCTCGCGTTCTACCACGTGACCGCGCTGATCCTGGCCGTCCTCGCGGTGGTGGCCGTCCTCGCCACGGCGCATGCGGCCGGACGGCGCTCGCTGCGCGCCGGCCTGATGGTGGCGCTGTCCCCCGCGCTGCTGCTCACCGCGTACATCAACTGGGATCTGCTCGCGGTCGCGCTGTCCGCGCTGGCGGTGGCCGCGTGGTCGGCGCGCCGCCCGGCGCTCGCGGGCGCGATGCTCGGCCTGGCGATCGCCGCGAAGTTCTATCCGCTGCTGTTCCTCGGCCCGCTGGTGCTGCTGTGCGTCCGCGCCGGGCGGTGGCGCGCGATGGGACGGCTGCTCGCCGGCACCGCGGCGACCTGGCTGCTCGTCAACCTGCCCGTGATGGTTTTCGCGTGGGACGGCTGGACGGAGTTCTACACCTTCAGCCAGAAACGCGGCGTCGACTGGGGCTCGATCTTCTTCGTCCTGCAGGACCACGGGCTGGCGGAACCCGCGGCCGACACCGAACTGCTCAATCTCCTCGGTACCGGAACGTTCCTCGTGCTCGCCGCCGGTATCGCGGTCCTGGCGCTCGCCGCACCGCGCCGGCCGCGGCTGGCGCAGCTGATGTTCCTGGTGCTGGTCGCGTTCATGCTGCCGAACAAGGTGTGGTCGCCGCAGTACGTGCTCTGGCTGCTGCCGCTCGCGGTGATGGCGCGTCCGAAGCCGCCCGCGTTCGTCGTCTGGCAGCTCGGCGAGATCGCTTACTTCTTCGGCATCTGGTGGTTCCTGCTGTCGGTGTCCGGCCAGACTCCCGGCCAGGACCTGTCCGGCACGGTGTCGGCGGTGCTGAGCCTGGACGCGCCCCAGGGCGGCATCAGCCAGGACGTCTACTCCCTGGCTCTTCTCGCGCGGTTCGCGACCGTCCTCATGCTGGCCGCCCTGGTGGTGTGGGACATTCTTCGCCCGTCCGGTGACGTGGTCCGGTCGGACGGGGAGGACGACCCGGCCGGGGGCGTTCTCGACGGCGCCCCCGATGTGATCTCGCTGGGGCGCTGGCGCGGCGCCCGCCACGCCGGCGCCCCCGTGCCGTCCCAGCCGTGCCCCTAGTCGCGCCCCTAGTCGCGCCCCTAGTCGCGCCCCTAGTCGCGCAGGGCCTCGATGAACCATTCGAACGACGGGGTCATCGCGGGCCAGGAGGGCCAGCCGTTGATGATGGCGATCAGCTGCCAGTAGCGTTCCGCGCGGCGGTCGGTACCGATCTCCGTCCGCTTCCGCAGCTCGCGCCGGAACTCGGCGTCGTCCGTGGCGCCGAGGGCCTCCGCGTAGGCGGCCACCAGCTCGTCGACGATGGGACGGGCCGCGTCCGAACGGGGCTCGATGCCGTCCGCGATCGCCGCCGCGATCTTCTCCCCCGTCAGCCGGCCGAGCCGCGCCGGGTCTTCGGGATAGGCGGCGTTCTCGGTGTCGGCGGCCTGGAACTCGGCCATCCGCCGCACCGCCGCCCGGAAATCGGGGTCGCCGACCAGCTCGGCCAGCTCCACCCAGGCGTCGACCTGCGCGGGCTCGGGATCGTCGGGCAGCTCCGGTAGCGCGGCCCGCATCTTCGCCGCGAAGTCGGGGTTCACGTCGAGTCCGGCGAACGACTCGTCGATGAAGTCGGTGATGATCCGCCGGCGCTCCTCGTCGGACAGCCGGGCGAGCTTGTGCATGAGTTCGATCTCCTCTGGGCTCGATCCGCGTTTCGCCACCGCCCGCAGCACGGCCCGGCGCAGCCGCAGCGTCCGGATCTGCACGTCCAGCGCCTCCGAGTGCGCCGCCGCGACCTCCCCGACGCCGATCTCGCGGTCCAGTACCCGCTGGACCGTGCCGAGGTCGACGCCGAGGTCGCGCAGCGTCCGCACGAGGTCGAGGCGCGCGACGGCCTCCGCGTCGTACAGCCGGTAACCGGCCGCGGTACGGCAGGTGGGCGGGACGACACCCGCGTCGGAGTAGAACCGGATCGTCCGCACCGAAAGGCCGGTCCGTCGCGCCAGTTCCCCGATCGTGTACAAGGTGTCGCCGTCCATGCCCCTCACCCTGGGCCCTCCACCCGCTGGAGACTCAAGCCCATCGTGCCCGTGCTCGCGTCATCGCCGGTCGGCGTGCTGCGCCGGGCATGCGGTGCGGCGGTCGCGGACGTGGTGCGGAACGTCCGTGTCCGGAATCTGGCTATTCGGGGGATTTCGTGGGGAATGCTAGGGAAATGCTCGCGGCGGGGCGGGGCACCCCGGCCACTCGCGAACCGCGGGGACGCAGGAACCGCCGGGAGAGGACGTGAACGCGAACCAAGCACTCACCAGGCTGCTCGCGGGTGGGCTGACGCCGGGCGTCTACCAGTGGCGGACGCCTCCGGTGCCGGGCGCGGTCGGCGACACGAGCTGGACGGAACGGGCCGAGGAGGCCGGCTGGCGCGGCTTCCACCTCGACGGCCGCCGCGCCCGCGACAAGAACGCGTTCCTGCGGCTGTGCGCCGACGTGTTCGAACTCCCCTCGCTGGCCGGCGGCGACTGGGGTGATCTCGGCGACTGCCTCGGGGACCTGTCGTGGACGCCGGCGAAGAGCGGCTACCTGGTGCTGTACGAGTCGTGGGCCGAACTGGCCGACGCCGACCAGAGGTCGCTGCGCGTCGTCCTCAAGGTGTTCGGGGACGCGGTCAAGGTGTGGCGTGACACCTCCACCCCCATGACGGTGCTGATGTCCAGTGTGGGAGTGGAGGTGGCGGGTGTTCCCAGGCTGGCCTGAGCCGGCCGGCCCCGCGGCGGCCTGGCCGGGGCGGGTCAGCTAGGTGCCGGTGGTGGCGCTGCCTCCCACGATCGCGGCCCAGAGGCCGATGTAGAAGATCCAGAAGACCAGCCATCCGGCGGAGACGATGTAGCCGAGGACGAGGCCGGCGACGGCCATCCCGTGACCGCCCTCGCCCGTCCGCTTGATCTGGCCCAGCGCGACATGCCCGAAGATCACCGCCAGGATCGACGTCAGGCCGCAGGCGAGGAAGCCGATCAGGCCGCACACCATGGAGGCGGTCGCCATCCCGTTGGTCGGCGGGAGGGCCGGCACGGAGGGCCCGTAGTAGTGGTGCTGCACGGCCGGGGGCTGCTGGGAGTAGGACTGGGCGTAGGGATCCTGCGCCCCGTAGCCGTAGGGGTCGTAAGGGGGCTGTGCCATGTGCTTCCCGATCGGTTCGCGCGCCCGCCGCCGGAGAGAACGCGCGTGCGCTGAGGGCTTGGTTCCGGATTATGCCAGTGTGACGTGACCTTCGGATTCTGTCGTCAGGCCGGTTGCATGCGGTTTAGATGCGGCGGCCGCCAGGGGGGTTCCCGGGACGATTCCGACTTTGCTTCGTCAGAGCTTGGAACGCAACCATGCGATGTCGTCGGCCTGGCCCGCCACCGGCGTCTCGACCACGACCGGCGCGCCCGCGGCCCGCACCACCGTCAAGATCAACTCTGGGTCGATGCCGCCCCTGCCCAGGTTGGCGTGCCGGTCGGCGCCCGACCCGAACGCGTCCCGGCTGTCGTTGCAGTGCACCAGGTCGATGCGGCCGGTTATGGCCTTGATCCGGTCGACGGCGTCGACGAGTTCCTCACCCGCCGCGTGCGCGTGGCAGGTGTCGAGGCAGAAACCGAGCTTGGAGTCCAGCCCGGGGACCCCGGACAGCACCTCCCACAGCCGCGCGATCCGATCGAACTTGCGCGCCATGGCGTTTCCGCCGCCCGCCGTGTTCTCGATGTAGACCGGAATCGGACACTCGACCCGCTCGAACACCTTGCGCCAGTTCTCGAAGCCCGTTTCGGGGTCGTCGTCCTTCAGCACGTGCCCGCCGTGCACGATCAGCGCCTTGGCCCCGATGGACGCGGCCGCCTCCAGTTGCTGGGTGAGGTTCTTGCGGCTCGGGACGCGGATCCGGTTGTTGGACGTCGCCACGTTGATCGTGTAGGGCGCGTGGATGTAGACGTCCACGCCGGAGCCCTCCAGCGCCTCGACGCCCTCGGGGAGGACGGGCTTCTTCCAGCCCTGCGGATCGCCCAGGAAGAACTGCACGACGTCGGCCCCGACCGCGCGGGCGTTGTCGAGCGGATGGGTCTGGTCGACATGGGCTCCGATGCGCATGCCACGAGCCTAGCCGCGCCCTACGACGGCCAGGGCGTCCTTCCGCCGGGCGGTCAGATCGAGAAGCCGCCGTGGCTCAGCGCGAAGGCGCCGCCGACGAACGCGGCGACCATGCCGACCACGTTCAGCCAGCGCTCGTTCGTCGTCGCCGAGATCATCTGCGAGTACAGCGCGAGCGGCAGGCCGATCACGCCCAGCACGGCGCCGGGGAAGTGGGTCGCCGGAATCCAGCCCAGGATGAGGGCGGCGATTCCGATCGTGACCGCGACGACCGCGAGCACGTCCTGATACCGATGGGACTCGGGCCTGGCCTCTGCGCGCGCGGCCGGCCGCCGTGCGCCGGGTGCCTCCGTTGGCATCGGACCCTCCTCGACGTCGTGGCACCCGCGCCTGGGGCACATGGTGAACGCGGGACCGGACGGACCGTGTGCGTAAAGGAATTCCCACCTGGAGCGAAGATCAACCAGCGTGGGGGCGCGGAAATGTCGGCGGCACCCGGTAGTGTCGAACACAGATTCGAGAACACCGGCCCGGGTCCGATCCCCCGAGGGGAAGCGGGGGAGAGCAGGAGGTGCACACCGTGACGAAAGCGGAGTTGGGGCTCATCGGCGACGCCGAGCTCGTGGAGGAACTGTCGCTGCTGACGACCCAGACCGCCCGGATGCGGGCCCGCATGGCCGACATCATGGCCGAGCTGGAACGGCGCCGCTGTGCCAAGCGCCAGCCAAGGGCCCAGGCCCGCCACTGACACGCCATGGACGAGCCGGCCGCTGCGTCCGGTCCGGGAACCGGCACGGGATCGTTCGCGTGGGCGACCCCCACACCCTCGACTGTTGGTAGCCTGTACCGGTCCCGCGGCAGGTCCGCCCGGCAATCCGGGCCGGTGCCGCCGCGGGAGACGCAAGAGCCCTCCTGTCACGGAGAGACCGTGACCGCATCAGTCCAGAGGAGGTAGGGACCAGCATGCGTCGTTACGAACTCATGACCATTCTCGACCCCGCCATCGACGAGCGCACCGCGAACGCCGCGCTCGACCCGTTCCTGAAGGTCGTCAAGGACGGCGGCGGCAGTGTGGAGAAGGTCGACGTCTGGGGCCGCCGGCGCCTGGCGTACGACATCCAGAAGAAGTCCGAAGGCATCTACGCGGTGATCGACCTGTCGGCCGAGCCTGCCACGGTCAAGGAGCTCGACCGGCAGCTCAACCTGAGCGAGTCGATCCTCCGTACCAAGGTCATCCGCCCCGAGGTCCACTGAGCCAGGCTCAGCCCTCACAGCAGCCGGAGCGAGCCCCATGGCAGGCGACACCGTAATCACGATCGTCGGGAACCTCGTCGAGGACCCGAATCTGCGCTTCACCCCGAGCGGCCAGGCGGTCGCGTCGTTCCGCCTCGCCTCGACCCCGCGGTTCTTCGACCGCCAGTCGGGCGATTGGAAGGACGGCGAAGCCCTGTTCCTGACCTGCAACGTCTGGCGGCAGGCCGCCGAGAACGTCGCCGAGACCCTGCAGCGCGGTATGCGGGTCATCGTGCAGGGACGCCTCAAGCAGCGGTCGTACGAGACCCGCGAGGGTGAGAAGCGCACCGTCTTCGAGATCGAGGTCGACGAGGTCGGCCCGTCGCTGCGCAATGCGACCGCCAAGGTCAACAAGACCCAGCGGCAGGGCGGCGGTTTCGGCGGCGGTGGTCAGGACGGCGGCTTCGGAGGCGGCGGCCAGCAGGGCGGCGGCTTCGGAGGCGGCGGCGGCCAGCAGCAGGGCGGCGGCGGCTTCGGAGGCGGCGGCGGCCAGCAGCAGGGCAACGCCCCGTCCGACCCCTGGGCCACCGGCGGCGGCGGCGGTGGCGGCGGATACTCCGACGACCCGCCGTTCTAGCTCCGTCGCTCCGGCGCGACCACGGCAACACCCAGTACACGTCCATTCCCGCGTGAGCGGGGCTCTCCCAAAGGAGCACCACGATGGCGAAGCCACCTCCCCGCAAGCCCAAGAAGAAGGTTTGCGTTTTCTGCCAGGAGAAGATCTCCTACGTCGACTACAAGGACACGGTCCTGCTGCGGAAGTTCATCTCCGACCGCGGCAAGATCCGTGCCCGTCGGGTGACCGGCAACTGCACCCAGCACCAGCGGGACGTCGCCACGGCGATCAAGAACGCCCGCGAGATGGCGCTGCTGCCGTACACCAGCACCGCGCGCTGAGGCAGGAGGAACGATCATGAAGCTCATCCTGACCCAGCAGGTCTCCGGGCTCGGCGAGCCCGGTGACGTCATCGAGGTCCGCGACGGCTACGGCCGCAACTACCTCATCCCCCGCGGGTTCGCGATCAAGTGGACCCGGGGCGCCGAGAAGGAGATCGACTCCATCAAGAAGGCGCGTTCGGCCCGCGAGATCGCGACCGTCGAGCACGCCAAGGAGGTCGCCGACCGGCTCGGCGGGCTGCGCGTCACGCTGCGCACCCGGACCGGCAGCAACGGCCGCCTGTTCGGCGCCGTGACCGCCGCCGACATCGCCGAGGCGGTCCGTGCCGCCAACGGCCCCGACCTGGACCGCCGCCGCATCGAGATCGGCAACCCGATCAAGACCGTCGGCACCCACCGGGTCAGCGTCCGGCTGCACAGCGACGTCAACGCCACGATCGACATCAACGTCGTCGAGGCCTGACACCACGTCCGGCCGAACGGCCCCCGAGCCCACCCGGGCCCGGGGGCCGTTCCGCGTCCCGGCACCGTCCTCGTGGCGCCGGAGGCGTCAGCGGTGGCCCAGAACGTTGACCACGCGGCCGTTGGGGTCGCGGACGAAGAACCGCCGTACGCCCCACTCCTCGTCCTGCAGGGGGTGAACGATCTCCGCGCCGCTGTCCCGCATGACCGCGTAAGCCGCATCCACGTCGTCGACCTCGATGCTCATATCGGGGGTGAGCGGGGCGGTTTTGTCGCCGGTCATCACGCTGACCTGGGCCACCGGATTGGCCGGGGAGGCGAGCGTCATGATCCAGCCGAGATTCATGACTTCTTCGAGGCCCAGCAGGCCATAGAACTCCCGGCTCTCCTGTGCGGCCGCTGACTGGATGATGGGCATGACACGGCGAACGGCCATTGACAACTCCCGATGGGAACGGGCACGGATCCGGGACCGTCCAGGGGTACTACGCCCCGTCCGTCGCCGCACGCACTTTCGCGACCCGGCTCAGGTCTCCGGGGTCGTGTACCGGGTGCGGCGGCGGGCGATCTCGGGGTCGATGCCCTCGACCAGCGACCAGATGCCCGCCACCCGTTCCACCAGGGTCTCCGGGGGCAGCCCGGCCAGGCCCTCGGCCGCCAGGTCGTCGATCGCCTGCGTCAGCCGGGCCATCCGCTCGCCGTGTGTGGAACACATGTTCGAATCGTAGCGGCTGTGGCCCCCGGTGCAGGTGCGAAACGCCGAATCCGGCTAGCGGCCGGCGCCGGTGACCATCCACCGGTCGCCGCGGGCGCGCAGGCCCAGGGTGAACATGCGGGTCAGCATCCACAGGCCGATCGCGACCCAGAGCCCGGTCAGGCCCGCGTCCGCCCGGTAGAGGACGATGGCCGCGGGCAGGAAGACGACCGTGGCGATCAGCGTCGTCACCGCCAGGTACGGGCCGTCCCCGGCGCCGATCAGGATGCCGTCCAGGACGAACACCACTCCCGCGACCGGTTGCAGCACCGCGACCAGGAGCAGCGAGGCGAAGAGCAGGCGCCGGACGTCGCCGTCCGAGGTGAACAGCGCGGGCAGCCAGGGACGCACCACGAGGATGATCAGCCCGAACGCGACACCGCAGCCGATGCCCCACCCCACCATCCGGCGCGTGACGGCGCGCGTCCCGGAGACGTCGGACGCGCCCAGGTAGCGTCCGGTGATGGCCTGGCCGGCGATCGCGATGGCGTCGAGCGCGAACGCCAGGAGCGTCCACACCTGGAAGCCGACCTGGTACGCGGCTATCTCCGGGTCGCCCATCCGGGCGGCGATCGACGTCCCCACGATGAGGACGATGCGGAGCGCCGCCGTCCGGACCAGAAGGCCGAAGCCCGCCGTGGCGGACGCCCTCAGCCCGGCCACGTCGGGACGGACCGGAGCCCCGTGGCGCCGCGCCGCGCGCAGGACGACCACCGCGTAGACGGCCGCGCTGCCCGTCTGGGCGAGGACGGTGCCCCAGGCCGAGCCGGCGATCCCCCAGCCCAGGGCGAGCACGAACACGGCGTTGAGCAGGAGGTTCGCCGAGAACCCGCCGAGGGACACGGCGAGCGGCGTGCGCGTGTCCTGCAGGCCGCGAAGCACGCCGGTGCCGGCCAGCACGACCAGCATCGACGGAATCCCGAACAGGCTCACCCGGAGATAGGTCTCGGCGTACGGGGCCACGGCCGGGGAAGCGCCGAACGCGTCCACGATCCCCGGGACCAGCGGCCAGCCGGCCGCGACCAGCACCGCCCCGATGGCGAGCGCGAGCCACATGCCGTCGATGCCCTGCCGGATCGCCGCCCGCAGATCTCCGGCGCCGATCTGCCGCGCGACCCCGGCGGTCGTCCCGTAGGCGAGGAAGACGCACAGGTAGACGAGGGTGCTCAGGGCCTGGCCCGCGACCCCGAGACCGCCCAGCGGCGCGGTGCCGAGATGCCCGACGATCGCCGAGTCCGACAGCAGGAACAGGGGTTCGGCGACGAGCGCGCCGAAGGCCGGCACGGCCAGGCGCAGGATCTCGCGGTCATGCGCGGTCGCGAGCCGCCGGGGGGTCGTCACCGCGCCGAGGCTACCAGCCCGTAACTGACGTAAATAGATCAGTCCTTACAGTGCGGTGGCCGGCCGACTTTCTTTCCCACACAGCCGGTGGACGACGTTCTCGCAGTTCAATGCGGTGGCTCGTGGCTCGTCCATAGGAAATCCACAAAGTTGTCCACAGGTCGTGCACAACCTGTCCGGCGTGTCTGCACAGGCAGTCCACAGGTTTGTCCACAGGCGGCTTTGCTCTCGGCCGCACGGGCTCGCGAGAATGTCCGACGCGTCAGATAGACGTGTGATGAACGATCGGCGATGAGGCGGGCGGGGCCGCCGACGGCCGGGATGAGGGGGGTGCGACGGTGAGCGTGGCCGAGATCGGACCACCGGAGCATGAGTTCGAGCGCACCCCACCGCATGACATCTCGGCGGAACAGGGCGTGCTCGGCGGCATGCTCCTCTCCCAGGACGCCATCGCCGAGGTCGTCGAGTTGCTGCGCACCCCGGACTTCTACCGTCCCGCGCACCAGATCATCTACGACGTCGTCCTCGACCTGTACGGGCGCGGCGACCCCGCCGACGCCGTCACGGTCGCCGGCGAACTCACCAAGAACGGCCAGATCGCCCGCATCGGCGGCGCCCCCTACCTGCACACCCTGATCTCCCTGGTGCCGACCGCGGCCAACGCGGGGTACTACGCGAAGATCGTCCACGAGCGCGCGATCCTGCGCCGCCTGGTCGAGACGGGGACCCGCATCGTCCAGATGGGCTACGCCGCCGACGGTGCCGACGCCGACGAGGTCCTCGACCGCGCCCAGGCCGAGGTCTTCGCGATCGCCGAGAAGCGCGCCGGTGAGGACTACGTCGCGCTGTCGGAGATCATGCCCGGCGCCCTGGACGAGATCGAGGCCATCGGCAGCCGCGGCGGCCAGATGGTCGGCTGCCCCACCGGCTTCGCCGACCTCGACGCCCTGACCAACGGTCTCCACCCCGGCCAGATGATCGTGGTGGCGGCAAGACCGGCCATGGGCAAAGCGGTCAAATTGGACACACCGCTACCGACCCCGACCGGTTGGACGACCATGGGCGAGGTCGAGGTGGGAGACCGCCTGATCGGTGCCGACGGCAGGCCGACCCGCGTCGTCGCCGCCACCGAGGTGATGCGCGACCGGCCCTGCTACGAGATCGAATTCTCCGGCGGCGAGGTCATCGTCGCCGACGCCCAGCACCAGTGGCGCACCACGACAGGGACGGTCCACCGGCACGGCGAGGCCGGCGGGGGCGGCTCCGAGAACCGGGCCGCGCTCCGCACCCGCACGAGCGCGGGGCGGCGCGGCAAGACCGGGGCACTCCCCGGACGCTTTCCGGTGATGGCGGACGAGGCGCCGCGCTCTTCCGATGTGCTGCCGGGGAAGCCCGTCCGGCGACCGCACGGGCACTCCACCCGAACCGGTGTCGGGGCAGTGGTCTCGGCCGGCACGGACAGAAGGACTCCGGGCGGGCCGCCTGAGCCGCACGGTCCGGCGGCCCGGCGCCATGAGGGGGCCGCATCGCTCGCCGGTCTTCCCCGGATCCGGACGACCGAGGAGATCTTCGCGACGCTTCGGCACGAGGGGCGCCCCGTCCATGCGGTGGAGGTCGCCGCCGCCTTCGACCTCCCCGAGGCCGATCTCCCCGTCGACCCCTATGTCCTGGGGGTGTGGCTCGGCGCGGGAGACGCCGGGGACGCGCGCATCACCTGCCTCGACGGCATGATCATCGCCCAGGTCGAGGCGGCGGGGCAGCGGGTCGACCCGGAGCCGGTCCCCGGCTGCCACCTGCTGCCCGGAATCCGGGGTCACCTGCGCTCCCTCGCCCTGCTGGACGGAAAACACGTCCCGACGCGGTATCTGCGGGCGTCCAGGGCCCAGCGGCGGGCGCTGCTGGCCGGGCTGCTCGATGTCCGCGGTCACGTGTCCGCGGACGGACGCGTCGATCTCGCCTTCTCCTCCGCACGGTTCGCCGGGGGGGTGCACGAACTCCTCCTCAGCCTCGGCCATCGTGCCGAGCTGACGACCGGCCGGGCGGAGCCGGGCGAACGGGTGCACGAGATCGGCTTCACGCCTGCCGAGACGGTGTTCCGGCTGCCGCGCAAGGCGGCCCGGCAGCGCACGGACGTCCCCGCGGAACCGCAGGTCCGGTACATCGTGGACGTGCGGCCGGTCGAGAGCGTGCCGGTGCGGTGCGTCCAGGTCGACAACGACGACCACATGTACCTGGCGGGGCGCTCCTGCATCCCGACGCACAACTCGACGCTCGCGCTCGACTTCGCCCGTGCCGCGTCCATCAAGCACGGCCTGACCTCGGCGTTCTTCAGCCTGGAGATGGGCCGCAACGAGATCACGATGCGCCTGCTGTCGGCCGAGGCGCGGGTGGCGCTGCACGCGATGCGGTCCGGCACCATGCAGGACGAGGACTGGACCCGCCTCGCCCGGCGGATGAGCGAGGTCGCCGAGGCCCCGCTCTTCATCGATGACTCACCGAACATGTCGATGATGGAGATCCGCGCGAAGTGCCGGCGCCTCAAGCAGCAGCATGACCTGCGCCTCGTCATCATCGACTACCTGCAGCTGATGACCTCGGGAAAGCGTGTGGAGAGCCGCCAGGTCGAGGTCTCGGAGTTCTCCCGGTCGCTGAAGCTCCTCGCCAAGGAACTGGGCGTCCCGGTCATCGCGCTGTCGCAGCTCAACCGAGGTCCCGAGCAGCGGACGGACAAGAAGCCCATGGTGTCCGACCTCCGCGAATCGGGATGCGTCACGGCTGCCACCCGGATCATGCGTGCGGACACCAATGAGGAGGTCACGATCGGTGAACTCGTGGCCGGCGGCGCGCACGATGTTCCCGTGTGGGCGCTCGATGAGCGCTTGAAGTATGTACCGCGAACGATGACGCACGCCTTTTCCAGCGGGCGTAAGGAGGTCTTCCGCGTCAGGCTGGCTTCCGGCAAGGAGATCGAGGCCACCGCGAACCACCCGTTCCTGACCTGTCACGGCTGGAAGCCGCTCGGAGAGCTGGCGCCCGGCTCCCGCGTCGCCGTGTCCCGGCATGTGCCGCCGCCACTGGAGCCCAAGGCATGGCCCGAGGCGCGCGTGATCTTGCTGGCCCACCTGATCGGTGGCGGATCTTTCGGCAAGGGCCGGCCGATCCGGTACGCGAGTGAGGACTGGGCGTGCCTGCGGGCGGTCATCGAGGCGGCCGGGCACTTCGGTGTCACCGCTGTTCGAGACGGAGATGCGGACGCGCGGGTCACCACGCTGCGTTTGCCGGGCCCCGGCGGCCCGCCGCATAACCGCCCGAACCCGGTCGCCGAGTGGCTCGATGACCTGGGGCTCCTCGGAACGCGTTCGCACGAGAAGTTCGTGCCGGCGCCGGTGTTCGGCCTTCCCAAGGAGCAGGTCGCCCTCTTCATCCGGCATCTGTGGGCCACCGGCGGGCGCGTGCACGGGGACGCTGAGCGTGGGCGGTACGACGTCCACTACGCGTCCGCGAGCAGACGGCTCGTGGACGACGTTTCCGTGCTGCTGCTGCGGTTCGGAATTCCGTCCAGCGTCAAGAGCGTCACCAAGGACGCCCGTCGTTGCGAATACCGGCTCCACATCCACGGCGCGGAGAACCAGCTCGCGTTCTTCGAATCCGTCCGTGTGCATGGGGCACGCGGCGCCCTGGCCGCGGCCGCCGCCGAGAATCTCCGTGGTGTTCGGTCGAATACCAACCGCGAGACCGTTTCCCACGAGGTGTGGGACGACGTCCGGCGGATCCTCGCCGAGGGCCGGATGCCGCATCGGGAGTTCTCGGCCCCGATCGGTGCTCGGTCCGGTGGCGGTGTCCTCTCGCGGCGTGCGCCTGGTCGTGAGCGTCTTGGCCGGGTGGCGACGGTGCTGGACGGTGCCGAGCTGGAGCTGCTGTGCACCAACGACGTGTTGTGGGACGAGATAGCCGAGATCGAAAGCATCGGGCGGCAAGAGGTTTATGACGCCACCGTGCTGGGGCTCCATAATTTCGTGGCGAACGGGATTACCCTGCACAACTCGATCGAGCAGGACGCGGACATGGTGATCCTGCTGCACCGCGAGGACGCCTACGAGAAGGAGTCGCCGCGCGCCGGCGAGGCCGACCTGATCGTCGCCAAGCACCGCAACGGCCCGACCGCGACCGTCACGGTCGCCTTCCAGGGCCATTACAGCCGCTTCGTCGACATGGCTCAGTAGCGGCGTCCGGTGCTAGGGCTTGGCCGATCTGGTCACCTGCTGGGGCCGGGATTCGGTGCGGTCGGTGAGGATGGCCAGGGTCTGCCGGCACCAGCGGAGGTTTTCGCGTTCGAACGCCAGGCCGCGCGTCAGGGTCAGGTAGGGGCCGATGCGGTCGGCGGTGGCGAGGTACCCGTCCTCGGTGCGGCCGTCCAGGAAGCGGGCACGGAGACGTTCGAAGCGGGCGATCTTGGATTCGGCCCAGGCCATGCGTTCGCGGATGGCGTTCATGACGGCCTCGGCGTCGCCCGCGTCGATCGCCTGGACCTGGACCATCAGTTCTTCGCGGATCGCGCCGGGGCGTGGCGGGGTGGCGGTGAAGTCGTACAGGGCGCGGCGGCCGGCGTCGGTGAGGGAGAACAGGCGTTTGTTGGGGCGGCGCTCCTGCTGGACGACGCGTGCCTCGATGAGGCCCTCGTCCGACATCTTGTCCAGTTCCCGGTAGAGCTGTTGCGGGGTGGCCGTCCAGAAGTTGGCGGCTCCGGCGTCGAAGCTCTTGGACAGGTCGTAACCGGATGCCTCGCCCTCCAGAAGCGTGGCCAGAACCGCGTGCCGCAACGACATGGCCCGAGCCTAGCGGTAGCCATGGACGACTCTGCTGCTGGTCAACTATGTGATGAGCGTCATGCGGCCGGTATCTGGACGGGCCCTCCGGACGTGATTAGCGTCCCTCGCACCTAGTCAACAAATTGAGTATGGGGGTGGGTGCATGTACCCGTTCCGACAGGCGGCCGAGGCCGGGGACATGGCGACGATCGAGGGGCTGCTGGCGGACAACGTGGTGTTCACCAGTCCGGTGGCGTTCAAGCCGTATGAGGGGAAGGCGATCACGGCGGCGATCCTGCGGGGCGTGATGCGGGTGTTCCAGGACTTCCGCTATGTCCGGGAGATCGTCAGCGCGGACGGCCGCGACCACGCGCTGATGTTCCAGACGACGGTGAACGGTCGCCAACTGCACGGATGCGACTTCCTGCACATTGATGAGAACGGCCTGATCGACGACCTCACCGTCATGGTGCGGCCCTTGTCGGCCGCCAACGCGCTCGCCGAGGCGATGGGCGCGCAGTTCGACCGGATCGAGCGTGAGGCGCTGGCCGCGCGGACGCGGGAATAGCGGCCGTCGGCCGGAGACGGGTGGCTCGGAGCGGATGCGCGGAAAGCGCCGTCTCCGAGCCACTCGAATGTGGCCGGTATGGCTTCCGGTTACTGGACGGCTGGACGCTCGTAGATCAGTTCGCGGCCGTCTTGCTCGTCCCATTGTTCCCCGACGTGGGTGAAGCCGTATCCGGCGATCGTCGCCAATGAGGCCGCGTTCTCGGGACTGATCGCCGCGCGAACGGTCGTGACGTACGGTTCCGCCGCGGCCCGGTCGAGAAGCGCGGAGAGCATCGCTTTCGCATAACCTTTGCGGCGGTGCGCGGGATCGACCGAGTAGGCGACTTCCACCGTGCCGTTCTGGGGCGCCCCGTGGAAACCGGCATGCCCGACGACGTGGCCTTCGGGGACCGCGACGACGGCTCGGACGATCCATGCGGCATGGGACGGATCGCGGGCGAGCTGGGTGAGGCGGAAACGCCAGAGCCATTTCGCTTCGTCGGTCGTGAAGTACTCGGTGAGCGGAATCCCGGCGGCTTTTCCGGCGCGCTCAAGATCTCCGTCCACCAGGGCGTTCATTGCGGCCGGAGGTAGTTCGACAAGGCGAATCGCAGGTGACATCGGGTGTTTTTACCAGCTTTTCTCGTGGTGGTCGGCCAGGCGGGTCAGCAGGCCGATGAGCTGTTCGCGTTCCTCCGGTGAGAGGGGGGCGAGAAAGCCGTCCTGAATGCCGGCCAGGACCTTGTCCAGTTCCCGGAGATGGCGGGAGCCCTCCGCGGTGAGCGTGACGATGTTGCGCCGCCGGTCGGACGGGTCGGGGGAGCGGCCGATCAGCTCCTTGGCGGCGAGTTCGTTGAGGGCGGCGACGACGTCGCTGCGGTCGATGCCCGTGTGGCGGCCCAGGGCGGCCTGGCTGGACGGGCCGTACTCGTCGAGGGCGGCGAGCAGCCGGTAGTGGTACCCGCGGGCGCCCGCCGCGGCGAAACCGTCGGCGACCAGCCGGCGGCTGTGCGCGGACACCAGGTTGATCAGCCAGCTGGGGGCGCGCCGGAGTCGGCTGGGTGTCCGGGCGTCGGCCGTCATCATGCCGTCCAGTCTACGGGCTTGTTGGCCGGACCAACAATGACCTAGTGTTGGGGGAACCAATGTTGGTCATGCCAATGAATGGAGCGTGATGGACGACCGTCAACAGCTGTCCGTACTGGTCAGCCGGCTCGGGCTGTGGCTGGACGAGCAGAGTTCGGACACGAGCCTCTTCACCGAGGACGCGGAGGCGCACACCCTCGGCGGTGTCGCCAAGGGCGTCGGCGCCCTCGTCGAACAGGCGCGCCGCAACCACACGGTGCCGACCCAGCACTTCGTCACCAATCCGCTCATCGACGTGGACGGTGACCAGGCCGCGATCAGCGCGAACCTCCTTGTCGTGTTCGCGCACGAAACCGGGCCGCGTCTGCTGGGCGAGCGCTACGAACTCAGGGCCGTCCGGGCGCCGGACGGCTGGCGCCTATCGCGGGTTCAGGTCCGTCCGATCTGGGAGATGACACATGACCGGGATGCACATGTCTGAGATCGCGCCCTTCCGCCTGGACGTTCCCCAGGCCGACCTCGACGACCTCGCCGCCCGGCTGGACCGCACCCGCTGGCCGGACGAGCCGCCCGGCGCCGGCTGGGACTACGGAATCCCGCTCGCCCGCGTCAGGGAACTGGCCGCACGCTGGCGGACGGCCTACGACTGGCGGGCGCAGGAGGCGCGGATCAACGCGTTCCCGCAGTTCACGACGGAGATCGACGGGACGGAGGTCCATTTCGTCCATGTGCGGTCGCCGGAGCCCGACGCGCTGCCGCTGATCATCACCCATGGCTGGCCCAGCACGATCGCCGACTTCCTGGACGTGATCGGCCCGCTCACCGACCCCCGCGCGCACGGCGGCGACCCGGCGGACGCGTTCCACGTGGTGATCCCGTCGCTGCCCGGCTTCCCGCTGTCCGGCCCGGCGCGCGAGACCGGATGGGACGTGAACCGCATCGCACGCGCCTGGGCCACGCTGATGGAACGGCTCGGCTATGAACGGTACGGCGCGCAAGGCGGTGACTGGGGCTGGCCCATATCGAACGCGCTCGCCACCGTGGCCAAGGAACGGGTCGTAGGCGTCCACCTGAACTACATGGGGTCGCCTCTAGGAGATGACGACGGTCTCGCAGAAGACGATGTGGAGAGGCTCCGGGACCAGAAGGCTTATCTGGCCCACCCGGCCGGCTACTGGCAGATGCAGTCGACGCGTCCCCAGACCGTCGCGTACGGACTGACCGATTCCCCCGTCGGCCAGCTCGCCTGGCTCGCAGACAAGATCATTGAGTGGACCGACCCCGCGAGCGGCGTCGATGACGACCGCGTGCTCACGACCGTGACGCTCTACTGGCTCACCGGCACGGCCGGTTCCTCGTCCAGGCTGCACAGGGAGAATGCCGCGCGGGGCGGTCCTCCCGTTCCGTGTTCCGTTCCGCTGGGCGTGGCGGTGTTCGCGCACGATCTGGTCCGGCCGGTGAGGCGTCTCGTAGAGCGCGTGTACGACGTCGTCCACTGGACGGAGTTCGATCGTGGTGGCCACTTCCCCGCCGTTGAGGCACCGGACCCGCTCACCGATGACGTCCGTGCGTTCTTCCGGCGCGTTAGGGGGACGTGAGGTCGTCCGAAGAGGCGGGTGGGGTTCGTCTTAGGCGCCAGAGGGAGGTCGTTTCGGCGGAGCGGGCCGCGTAGAGGGGGTCGTCGGGGTCGGCGGCGCGGGGGTGGACCGGCTTGGTGTCGAGCTTGCCCACGACCCGCAGGGCGGACGATTCGATCATTGTGCGCAGGTCGGCGCGGGTGCGAAGGCCGAGGTGTTCGGCCAGGTCCGACAGGATCAGCCAGCCTTCACCGTCCGGTTCCAGATGATCGGCGAGGCCGTCGAGGAAGCCGCGGAGCATCCGTCCGCCCGGATCGTAGACGGCGTGTTCGAGAGGGGAACTCGGTTTGGCCGGCACCCAGGGCGGGTTGCACACGATGAGGTCGGCCCGTCCGCTGGGGAACAGGTCGGCCTGGACGACCTCTACCTGCTCCGCCATGTCCAGCCGGTTAATGTTCTCCCGGGCACAGGCAAGCGCGCGCGGGTCCAGGTCAGTGGCGACGACGCGCTCCACACCGCGACGGGCCAGGACCGCCGCCAGGACACCTGTGCCGGTTCCGATGTCGAACGCCGTCTTCGTCGGGGGAAGCGGCGCCTCGGCGACCAGGTCCACATACTCCCCTCGGACCGGCGAGAAGACCCCGTAATGCGGATGTATCCGGTCGCCGCCCAGGGCGGAGATGGGGACGCCCTTCTCACGCCACTCGTGGGCGCCGATCAGTCCGAGCAGTTCGCGCAGTGAGGTGACGTAGGGCTGGTCGTCCGGCCCATAGGCCTCCGTACAGGCGTCCTGGACGGCAGGTGCGCGGCGTAGCGGAATCACGTGCCCCGAGTCGAACGGTATGAGCAGCATGGCGAGCGTCCGCGCGCGCTGGGCCCGTGCCTGACGGTGAAGGTGGAAAGCCTGTACCTGGGAAGGCTCCGGCAGTTTGCGCTTCCGCCGGCGTGGCGGACGGTCGATCCTGCGCGCCATCGCCGTGAGGAGCTGCCGCGCGTTCTGGAAGTCGCCGCGCCACAGCAGCGCGGTGCCCTCGCAGGCCAGCCGGTAGGCGTCGGCCGCGCGGGTCTCGTCGTCGGCGATCACCACGCGGCGGGGCGGGGGCGCGCCGCTTTCCGACCGCCAGCGGGCACGATGGTCCCGGCCGTCCTCCCGCCAGGAGATCTCGTCCACACGGAGTACGGTATCGGCGTGCACCTACCTGGACCATTGCATGTGCTGAACGAGGGTCTCGCCTTTCTCCTGGAGGTCGTGGCCATCGTCGCGCTCGCGTGGTGGGGCTTCACGGCTGGTGGCAACATCGTCGCCAACATCGCCCTAGGAGTCGGTACGCCGGTTGTAGCGATGGTGCTGTGGGGCCTGTTCGCGGCACCGCGCGCACGGTTCAAGGTCGCGTTGCCGTTCGTCCTCCTGGTGAAGACCGTCGTGTTCGGTGCAGGTGCATTGGCCTTCCATGGGGTGGGGCATACGACGGTGGCGATCGTGTTCGCCGTGGTCGTCGTGCTCAACACCGCCCTGGCGACACTGGACCGCGAGGCACATTTCCACACGGCCGCTTAGGCGAGGTCCGCGCTGGAGAGATCCGCGCTGGAGAGGTGCGTGGACGTCTCGGCCAGTTTCCTCAGCGCCGCCTCAGAGGGCGATCCTGGTTCGGCCGCGTACAGCATCAGGCGGCTGAGGTCGGGGTCGCCGGGCAGGTGCAGGGTCTCGAACGGGAGGACGAGCCGGCCCACCTGCGGATGGTCGATGTGCGCCTCCCCATGCGTCAGGTCCGTGACGTGGTGGTCCGACCACATCCGACGGAACTCGGGGCTGCGCTCCCGCAGGCAGTCGATCAGGGTGCGCAGGCGCGGATCGTCCGGGTCCTGGCCGGAGCGGTACCGCAGGTAGGCGACGTTGCGGCGGGCCACGACCGGCCAGTTGCCGCCGAGCCGCGCCCGGTAGTCGCCGTTCAGGTGGATCTGGTGCGACCAGGTCCGCTCGTCCGCCGGGAGGTTCGCGAGGTCGACGAACACGGCGGCGGTGAGCCGGTTCCACGCGACGACGTCGGTGTGGTGGCCGACCACGTACGCGGGGGCGTGGGTGATCGAGTCGAGCAGGTGCTGGAGCGGGGCCCGCAGGCGCGGCGGTCCGGTGACGGGCGCCCGGCGCGGCGGGTGTGCGAGGCGGTGCAGGTGGGCGCGCTCGGCGCCGTCCAGCCGCAGGGCCCGCGCGATCGCGTCCAGGACCTCGGTGGACACCCCGTCGGCCGTCCCCTGTTCGAGCCGGATGTAGTAGGCGACGCTGACCCCGGCGAGCTGCGCGAGTTCCTCCCGCCGCAGCCCGGGGACGCGCCGCCGCGTTCCGTAGGACGGTACGCCGACGTCTTCGGGGCGCAGCCGCGCCCGCCGCGACCGCAGGAACTCGCCGAGTTCACGGTTGCGCGCCATACCGGCGAGGTTATCCGGCGGGACGGCGGTGAGAGCGGATCAGGGGCGGCGAGAGCGGATCAGGGCAGGTCCCACCAGGCCGAGACGATCTTTCCGCCCATGGGAGCGGGGCGGTACCCCCAGCCGGTGCACAGACCGGCGACCAGCAGCAGGCCGCGGCCGTGCTCGTCGATGTCGGCGAGGGCGTCCAGACTGGCGGGTTCGTCGTCGGTGAAGGCGGGGACGGGCAGGCGCTCGCTGCAGTCCCAGACCTCGCAGAACAGCCGGTGTCCGGCAAGCCGCAGCACCACGATGATGTCCACCGGGAGGAAGGGGGGCAGCGGGCCGGGCGGGGGCGCGGTGCGGCGCGCGACGTCCCGGTCGCCGACCGCCGTCACCGCGTTCGTGACCAGCTCGCTGACCACCAGTTCGCAGGCGTCGGTCAGCTCGTCCAGCCCCCACTTGCGCAGGTGCGCGGCAACGAACCGGCGGCCGGCCGATGGCGCGGCCGGTCCGGCGGCGAGCCGCTGCTCCACGCCCTGGTGGTGAGGGACGTGATGGTCGGTGGGCGAAACGTGTTCAGGGATCGGATTCATTCGATCCTCCCGTCGGTCGTAGCACTCGGCGAAGCAACGGCCAGATGATCAGGAGAAGGACCAGTCCGTAGACGGTCATCGAGAACGGAGTGTTCACCAGGCCGGAGAGATCGCCGTCGCTGATCTGCAGGGCGCGCCGGAGTTCCTGGTCGGCGCGCGGTCCGAGGATCACGCCGATGATCGCGGGGACCATGGGAAGGCCGTAGCGCCGCATCATCAGGCCGAGGCAGCCGAGCGCGAAGAGAATGAGCAGGTCGATGGTCGAACCGTTGACCGAGTAGGCGCCCAGGCTGGCGAAGGCCAGGATGCCCGCGTACAGGTAGGGGCGGGGAAGCCGCAGCAGCTTGGCCCAGGCGGGGGCCAGCGGCAGGTTGAGGGCCAGCAGCAGCGCGTTGCCGATGAAGAGGCTGGCGATCAGGCCCCACACGAGGTCGGGTTCCCGCTTCAGCAGCAGCGGGCCGGGCTGGATGCCGTACTGCTGGAAGGCGGCCAGCATGACCGCGGCCGTCGCCGTGGTGGGCAGGCCGAGGGCGAGCATCGGCATCAGCGTGCCCGCGGCCGAGGCGTTGTTGGCGGCCTCCGGTCCCGCGACCCCTTCGATGGCGCCGTGACCGAACTCCTCGGGCTTGCGGGAGAGCTTCTTCTCCGTGACATACGACAGGAACGTGGGGATCTCGGCGCCGCCCGCCGGGATGGCGCCGAACGGGAAGCCGAGCGCGGTGCCCCGCAGCCAGGGGCCCACGGAACGGCGCCAATCCTCCCGGCTCATCCAGGGCTGGCCGACCGGGATCATCTCCAGCGGGCTGCGGCGCAGATGGCTGGCCACCCACAGCGCCTCGCCCACCGCGAAGAGCCCCACGGCCACGACGACCACGTCGATGCCGTCGGCCAGCTGGGGGATGCCGAAGGTGAGCCGCTGCTCGCCGGTCGTGTGGTCGATTCCGACCAGGCCGACGGTGAGACCGAGCCCGAGCGAGGCCAGACCGCGGATGCGGGAGGCGCCGAGCACGGTGGTCGTCGCGACGAAGGCCAGCACGATGATCGCGAAGTGGTCCTGGGAGCCGATGCTCAGCGCCACGTCGACGATCTTCGGGGCGGCCAGGGCCAGCAGCGCGGTGGCGATGGCGCCGGCCACGAACGAGCCGATGGCGGCGGTGGCCAGGGCCTGTGCGGCGCGTCCCGAACGGGCCATCCGGTTGCCCTCGATGGCGGTGATCACCGAGGCGCTCTCGCCGGGCGTGTTGAGCAGGATGGACGTGGTGGAACCGCCGTACATGCCGCCGTAGTAGATGCCGGCGAACATGATGAACGCGCCCGTGGGGTCGAGGCCGTAGGTGAGAGGCAGCAGCAGCGCGACCGTCATCGCGGGGCCGATGCCGGGCAGCACCCCCACCGCGGTACCGACGATCACACCGATCAGGGCGTACAGCAGGTTGATCGGTGTCAGGGCGGTGGTGAAGCCACCGAGCAGATCACTCAGGGCCCCCATTACGGCAGGATCCCTTCCAGGATGCCGGCGGGCAGGCCCAGGCCCAGCCCCCGGTCGAAGGCGTAGAAGGTGGCCAGAGACAGGGCCAACGCCAGCAGCGGGTCGCGCACCAGATGCCGGCTGCCGAGCGCGAACGCCGAACCCCAGAACATCAGGGCGCCGGAGATGGGCCAGCCGGCCCGCTCGATGAGGGCGACGTTGGTCAGGAAGGAACCGGCGAGCAGCAGCACGGTCGGCCAGTCGCTGGGCCGCTCAAGGTCGATGTCCTCGCCGGTCTCGGCGCTGCCGCGTCCGCCGCGCACCACGTCGACGGCCAGCAGTACCGCCACGACCGCCAGCAGCGCCCCCACCAGCAGCGGGGTCGTCTTGGGGCCGACCGGGCCGCGCTGGGCCAGTTCGCTGTGCAGGTGGGCGGCGTCGATGAGGACGACCGCGGAGAGCCCGCCGAGGAACAGGGCCACTCCGAGCTCGGAGCGGCCCTGCAGCCGGTTCGTCCCGGTGCTGCCAGCCGTCTTACCTGGGGTCTCGCCGGCCGTTCTCTCTGTCATCCCAGCCCCAGGTCGTGGAGCACGGCGGCGGCCCGTTCGGTCTCCGACTTGAGGAAGGCGGCGTACTTCTCGTCGGTGAGGAAGGCGTCGGTCCAGCCGTTCTTGGCCAGCGCGTCCTGCCACTGCTTGGTGCCGTGCATATCGGTGATCAGCTTGAGCAGCGCCTTGCGGTCGGACTCACTGATCTCCGGCGGGGCGAGCATGCCGCGCCAGTTGGTGAACACCACGTTCACCCCCGACTCCTTGAGCGTGGGCGCGTCGATGCCCTTGATGCGCGTGCCGCCGGTGACGGCCAGCACCCGCACCGTTCCCGCCTCGATCTGGTCGGTGGTCTCCCCGGCGCCCGTCACTCCGAAGGCGATCTTCTTGCCGAGCAGGGCGCCCAGCAGTTCGCCGCCCCCGGCGTAGGTGACGTAGTTGACCTGCTTGGGCTCGATGCCGGCGGCCTTGGCGAGCAGCATGGTGGCCAGGTGGTCGGGTCCGCCCGGGCTGGAGCCGCCACCGCCCGGCATCTTGCCCGGGTCGGCCTTCCACGCGTTGAGCAGGTCTTGCAGGCTGTGGTAGGGGGACTTGTCGGGCACCACCACGACGTTGGGTTCCTCGATGAGCCGGGCCAGCGGCGTGGTCTCGCTCACCTTGGCCTTGGACTTGTTGGCGTAGGAGGCGCCCACCACTCCCAGGCCCATCTGCATGATGAGCTTGCCGTTGCCCTTCTCATTGACCAGGCGTGCCAGGCCGACGGTGCCACCGGCACCCGCCAGGTTGAAGACCTCGACATTGCGGGCGAGCTTGGCTTCCTCCATGACCTTGGCCGCGGTGCGCGCGGTCATGTCGTACCCGCCGCCGGGACCGGTGGGCACCATCACGCGGAGGTTGGTGACCGATTTGCCACCGGAAGCGTCGCCGCAGCCTGCCACGGTTAGCATCGCGGCCAGAGCGACCGCCAAACCTGCCCGGTAACGTCTGTTCATCACGATCCCGCCTCTCGACCAGGTTCAGACGATGTTCGGGCAATCTGCGCTTCAATGTCAGGCTTTGGGTCGTACTGATGGTTGTGGTCGTTGTGGTCATGAGAATTGTGTCTCCATCGAGACACTGTCCTGGCAGTATCGAAGCGTGAACTGGCCGTGGGCGCGTCGCCGGGTCTCGCTGGCCGGCCAGTTCCTCGCCCTGCAGCTGGCCATCGTTCTTGCGGTGTTGGTGGCGGTCGCCGCGGTTTCGTTGGCGCAGACGGAGGCCGGCTTCCGAAGGGACGAGGGACGCCGGGTACTCTCCATCGCCGAGACCGTGGCCGCCGTGCGGTCGGTCCGTCTCGGACTGACGGACCGTACCATGGAGCATGTGGTGGCGCCGGTCGCGGAGAGCACACGCAGTGTCTCCGGCGCCTCCTACGTGATCGTGGCACGGTCCGACGGCATCGTCGTCACCTCACCGGACCCTGGCCAGGTGGGCGAACCGCTGGATCTGCACGGCAGCCCCGTGCTCTCCGGCCGCTCCTGGGTGGAGGCGGTCGAGGAGGACGGCGGCAAGTACGTGGTGGGTTACGCGCCCGTGCTCGATGACCGCGGGCGGACCCTGGGCCTGGTGGCCGTGGGGCGCGCCTATCCGACGCTGCTGGCCAGCCTGTGGCGGGCCTCTCCGAACCTGCTCACCTATCTCGGCATGGCCAGCGCCCTCGGGGTGGCGGGCTCGCTGCTGCTCTCCCGCAGGGTCAAGCGGCAGACCCTGGGCCTGGAACCCACGGAGATCACGGGCCTGGTGGAGCACCGCGAGGCGATGCTCCACGGCATCCGTGAAGGCGTGATCGGCCTTGGCCTCCAGCACCGGATCACGCTCGTCAACGACGAGGCGGTGCGCCTGCTCGACCTGCCCCCGCAGTGCGTGGGCAAGAAGCTGGAGGAACTCGGCCTGGAAGAGCCGGTGTGCGAATCGCTCACCGACGCCTCGCCGGGGCGGGATCAGGTGGTGATGAGCGGCGACCGGGTGCTCATCCTGAATCGCATGCCGTTCTCGGCCCGCGGCCGTTCGCTCGGGTGGGTGACGACACTGCGCGACCGTACCGAGCTGACCGCGCTGCAGCGGGAACTGGACGTGACCAGGCACACCACCGACACGCTGCGCGCCCAGGCGCACGAGTTCAGCAACCAGCTCCACACCGTCGCCGGCCTCATCGAACTCGGCGAGCACGACGAGGCCGTGCAGTACGTGACGCGGCTGAGCAAGGCCCGCGCCCGGCTCAGCGCCGAGGTGGTCTCGCGGATCGCGGATTCCTCGCTGGCGGCCCTGCTCATCGCCAAATCCAGCCTGGCCGCCGAGCAGGGCGTACGGCTGCGGATCTCGCCGCGGACCCGGTTGCCGAAAGTGGACGAGATTCTCTCCGCGGATCTGGTGACCGTCGTCGGCAACCTGGTCGACAATGCGCTCGACGCACTCGGCGGGGTGTCGGACGGCTGGGTGGAGGTGGAGGTGACCGAAGACGCCGGGAAGCCCCGAAACGTGGTGGTGACCGTCCGAGACTGCGGCCCCGGTGTGGCGCCCGAGCTGACCCAGGAGGTGTTCCGCCGCGGCTTCAGCACCAAGGACGGCGCCGGCGAGCGCGGGCTCGGGCTCGCGCTGGCCCGGCTCGTCTGCCGGCGCCGCGGCGGTGACATCGCGGTGCGCAACGAGGACGGGGCCGTGTTCACCGCGCGGCTCCCCGTGGCGGACGGGACGGGGCCATGATCCGGGTGCTCATCGTCGACGACGACTTCATGGTCGCCAGGATCCACGCCGGATATGTGGCCCGCACACCGGGCTTCGCGGTGGCCGGCCAGGTCCACACCGGTACGGACGCGTTCCGCGCCGTGAGCCGGTTGCGGCCCGACCTGGTGCTGCTCGACATCTATCTGCCCGACATCAGCGGTCTCGACATGCTGCGGCGGCTGCGGGGGGAGGGCCCACCCGAAGTCGACGTGTTCGTCGTCACGGCCGCCCGGGACGTGGACACCGTCCGCCAGGCCATGCGCGGCGGGGTGGTCAACTACCTCATCAAGCCGTTCGACTACGCGACGCTGCGGGAGCGCCTGGAGCGGTATGCCGCGCTCCGCAAGGAACTCGCCGAGGTCTCCAGCGCCGGGCAGGCCGAGGTCGACCGGGCCTTCAGCGGAACCGCGTCCGGCCAGGTCAGCCGGCTCCCCAAGGGCCTCACCCAGGAGACCGCGGCCCTGGTGGAACAGGCGCTGCGGGAAGCACACCCCGACCTGTCGGCGTCCGAGTGCGCCGCGTGCGTGGGCCTGGCCCGGGTGAGCGCCCGCCGCTATCTCGAATACTTCGTGTCCTCTGGCCGGGCCGAGGTACGGCTGCGCTACGGCGCGGCGGGCCGCCCCGAGCGCAGGTACCGCTGGCGCTCCTGAGCGCCGATGGTCTCGCCCCGGCGGCGAACGGCGGCCGCCGAGCCCCGCCGAAGGTGCGACACTCGGAGATCATGACGAGTAGGTTCACTGAATTGACCATCGACTGCCGCGACCCGGAGCGGCTCGCGGAGTTCTGGTGCGCGGCACTGGGCTTCACAGTGATCGACAGAACCCGGGACAAGGTCGAGATCGGCTCGTGGGAGCCGACCGTCGCAGAGGTCAGAGCGCGCCAGATGCCGCCCACGATCCAGTTCATCCGGGTACCGGAGGGGAAGACGGTCAAGAACCGGCTCCACCTCGACCTCAGCCCGATCGACTGCGGAACGGACGAGGAAGTCGCCCGCCTTGTCGAACTGGGTGCCGGCAAGGCGGACGTGGGCCAGTCCCCGGATCGCACCTGGGAGGTCCTGGCCGATCCGGAGGGCAACGAGTTCTGCGTCCTGCGGAGCCTCGCCCCGTGACCTGAGCCTGCCACTGACGGTGGTACGAACGGCCGGGGGCTGGGTAGCCGCGCCCTACGGCGCGAGGGTCGTCGGCATGACCGCACTCACCACCGCTGTCTCCGCCCCCTCCGGGCGGATGTCGTCACGGCACAAGCTGGTATTGACCCTTCTGCTCGGCGCGCAGTTCATGCTCGCCATCGACTTCTCCATCCTGAACGTGGCGTTGCCGGTCGTCGGCAGGGGACTGGGCTTCGGCCTGGACCAGCTGCAATGGATCGCCACGGCGTTCGCCCTTCCCGCCGCCGGTTTCACGCTCCTGTTCGGTCGCGTGGCCGATCTGTTCGGGCGGCGCCGGATGCTGCTCGCGGGCATGGTCCTCCTGGCCGGCGGGTCCCTGATCGGCGGGCTGGCCACGGCGCCGGCGCCGCTGCTGACCGGACGGGTCCTGCAGGGGCTGGCCACGGCGATCGCGACCCCGGCCGCTCTGTCGCTGCTCACCACGTCCTTCCCCGAGGGGCCGCTGCGGACGCGGGCGCTCGGGCTCAGCGGCGCGCTGATGTCCGCCGGGTTCACCGTCGGCGCGATCCTCGGCGGGCTGCTCACCGATCTGCTGAGCTGGCGCTGGGCCTTCCTGGTCAACGTGCCGTTCGCGGTGTTCATCCTCGCGGTCACGCCCGCGGTGATCACCGAGAGCCGGGCACGGGACGGGGCGAAGCTGGACGTTCCGGGCGCGGTGACGGTCACCGGCGGCCTCCTCGCCCTCGTGTACGGGATCACCTCGGCCGGTTCGCGGGGCTGGACGTTCCCGCCCGCGCTCGGTGCGCTCGCGGCCGCGGCGGCGCTGCTCGTGGCGTTCGTCCTGGTCGAGCGGCGTTCACCGGCGCCGCTCGCGCCGCTGCGCGTGCTGACCCGCCGGACCGTCACCTGGGGCAACGTGGGCGGCTTCGTGGCGTTCGCCACCGAAACATCACTGGTGTTCCTGATGACGATTTACCTCCAGAAGGTCCTGGACTTCTCGCCGCTGGCCACCGGCCTCGCGCTCGGCGTCCTCGGCGCCGGGACGTTCGCCGGCGGGGTGGCCGCGCCCCGGATCATGGGGCGGCTCGGCGGCCGGGCGACGCTCGTCTGCGGGCTCGTCCTGCAGGCCGCCGCGACGACCGCGCTGCTCGGCCTGGGGGAGCGGCGTGACGGGCTCGGCCTGCTGCTCGCCGCCACCGCGATCGGGGGGTTCGGGAACCTGGTCGCGATCGTCGCTTTCATGGGGACCGCGACGTCCGGGCTGCCGGACGGCGAGCAGGGACTCGCGACCGGCCTCGCCACCATGACGCAGCAGGTCGCCATCACGCTCGGCATCCCCGTGATGAGCGCCGTGGCCACCGCGAACACGTCCGTCCTTGGCGGCGTCCACACCGCGACCGCGGTGAACGTCGCAATCGCCCTCGCCGGCGCGGTCCTCGTCGGGTCGTTCCTGCGCCGCTCCTGAAGGGAACCGACATGGATCTCGGACTCGACGGCAGGGTCTACATCGTCACCGGCGCGTCCGCCGGCATCGGCGAGGCGACCGCCCGGCTGCTCACCGGCGAAGGCGCCCACGTCGTCGGCGTGGCGCGCTTCTCCCCCGACGTGGCCGCCGACCTCACCGACCCGGCCGCCGCGCAACGCGTCGTTGACGTCGCCCTAGAGCGTCATGGGCGGCTGGACGGCCTTGTCAACAACGCGGGTGCGCTGCACTCAAGGATCGGATTCCTCGACGTCACCGACGACCAGTGGCACGCCACGTTCGAGTTGAACTTCCACGCGGCGGTGCGCATGGCCCGCGCCGTGCTGCCCGCCCTGATCGACCAGGGGGCGGGGAGCATGGTGCACGTCTCCAGCGAAGCCGGGCGGCTCCCCGACACGCCACTGGTCGACTATGCGGCGTCCAAGACGGCCTTGTTGTCGGTGTCCAAGACGCTGGCGGGGGAGTTCGGCCGTTGTGGCATCCGCTCCAACGTCGTTACGCCCGGCCCTACACGGACTCGGCTGTGGGACGAGCCCGGTGGGTTCGCGGACCAGTTGGCCGCTCTCTACGGCCTTCCCGTCGAGGACGCCATAGAGCGGTTCGTCCGTGAGGAGCGACGCCTCCCCGTCGGACGGCTGGGTGCGCCGCAGGACGTCGCACGGGTCATCGCCTACCTGCTGTCCCCCATGGCCGCCCAGGTCACGGGCGCCGAATGGACGGTGGACGGCGGCGCGCTACGGCAGTTGTGATCGCGGCGTGCCGGGCGCCCGGCACGCCGCGCTCCGCCTCAGCCGGGCACCTTGTCGAGGAAGCCGTGGACGCGGTCGAAGCGTCCGTCGTCGCCGAAGACCGCGACGTCGAAGCCGGCGGCGATCGCCTCGCCGCCCTCGGGGCCGAGTTCCCAGGTGAAGCGGGCCACGTTGTGGTGGGCGTCCACGGCGCCCGCCGCGCGGAACACCAGGCCGGGGAACTGCCGCTGCGCGGCGCCGACGAACGCGTCGATCGCGTCCCGCCCTTCGGCCACGCCGAGCGGGTCGACGTAGACGGGGTTCTCCGTCCACAGTTCGTCGATCGCGGCGCGCCGGGCGGCCGGGTCCGTCTCGTTCCAGATGGCCAGGTACCGCTCGACCCGCTGCTGAACGTCGCCCATTTCATGACTCCCGTCTGATCGTCCGGGCCTGTTCTCCCGGTGCCCCCTACGCTGCCAACCCGCCGACGGAAGATCGATTACCTGAGACGTCAAGCCCGCTCACCCGAGCACGACCCGGCCGGCGGCGGTGCGGGCGAGACGCTCGGCGATCGCGGCCGCCTCGTCCGTGGAGTCCCGGCCCTTCAAACGAGGCGTGTAGACGAGCCAGATGACGACATTGCCCTTACGCGCGGAGACCTGGACCTGCTTCACGCGGGTCGCGTCCTGATAGGTGGACGCGACGATCACCGCCTCATCTCCGACGTTCGGCAGCGGCCGGGCGTCCTTGTCCTCGGGCGTGGGCCCGCCGGGGCCTTCGCGGAACCTTTCCTCGGCCTGTTCGATGCCGCCGTCCTGACCGGTCCTGTATTCGTACAGCCGGTACTCAAGCCTCAGCGAGATGGCGCCGAAGTGGCACACGGGGTTGCCGTCGAACGGAAAACGTGCCGGTGTGCTCTTCGGAAGCATCTGGTTCGCGGTGGGCGCGAGTACGCGACAGGGATCGGGGAGGGCGTGCGCCTCCTTGCGGCCCGGCCACGCCTGATGGTGCCAGATCGGATCGAACGTGACGAAGACCAGCGTCCACGTCGTCAGGATCGCCAGATGCGCGAAGGCGTACCGCCATGTCAGCAGGGAACGCCCGCGGGTCACCGCGATTCCCGAGCGCCGGGACAGGTCGGCGACGGCGGCCTCGAACCCCGGGTCCCGGCGCAGGCGCAGCCGGATCGGTGCCCCCAAGGTGACCGAGGTGGCGGGACTTACGGCCACCACCGCCTCCGTCCACAGCCGGCGGCGCCGTTCGAGCGCATTGATGCCGTCCCAGGCCAGGTAGACCTGGCTGACCGAATCCCGGTGGTGGTTGTGCAGCCCGTCCGGACCAAGTTTCACACTGCCCGCGAGGAAGGGCAGCGTCGCGCCAATGGCTGACAGCCCCATGAAGCCGAGGCACAGGGCCGGGATGAAGGCTTGGATCCAGAATGCGTACACCGTGGCCACGATGAGGAGGGCACCTGTAGCGGCCTGCGCATAGGCGAGGTACCGGAGCGTGCGCGGTGGCCTCAGCACCACCTCGCCGGACTCGGAAGCCGTTAAGGCAGGGGTGCTGGGCTGGTGCTCCATGATTCCTCCTTGCACATGGTTGGTGTGGGGGACGATCGTAGTGCGGCCAGCGATGATGTCGTTTTCTGGCTAGTGGGTTGTGTTCCCGTCGGTGATGCTGGAGGCATGCACGAGGACGTGGAGAGGTGTGTGCGGGCCGTCCAGTCGAAGGACGCGCGCTTCGACGGATGGTTCTTCACCGGGGTCGTGACCACCGGGATCTACTGCCGCCCAAGCTGCCCGGTGGTACCGCCCAAGCCGGAGAACATGCGCTTCTACCCGAGTGCTGCCGCCGCCCAGCAGGCGGGCTTCCGGGCCTGCAAGAGGTGCCGGCCTGACACGTCCCCTGGCTCGCCCGAGTGGAACCACAGGGCGGACGTCGTCGCACGGGCGATGCGCCTCATCGCGGACGGTGTCGTTGACCGTGAGGGTGTGCCAGGTCTCGCCGGACGTCTTGGCTACAGCACCCGCCAGATCGAACGTCAGCTCAATGCTGAACTGGGTGCCGGGCCACTTGCTCTGGCGCGGGCTCAGCGTGCTCAGACGGCACGGCTCCTCATCGAAACGACTTCCCTTCCGATGGGGGACGTCGCGTTCGCGGCGGGCTTCACCAGTATCCGCGCCTTCAACAACAACGTCCGCGAGGTGTTCGCGCTCACCCCGACCGCTCTGCGCGACCGTGCCGCCAAGGGCCACGCACCGGCCGGGTCGGGGGCGCTGTCGCTGCGGTTGCCCTTCCGTGCGCCGCTCTGCCCGGACAACCTCTTCGGCCATCTCGCGGCCACCGCCGTCCCCGGCGTCGAAGAATGGCGGGACGGTGCGTTCCGGCGCACCATGCGCCTGCCTCACGGGCATGGCATCGCGGCCCTCAGCCCGCAGCCCGATTACGTCGCCTGCACGCTCAGCCTCAGCGACCTGCGCGACCTCACCATCGCGATCAGCCGCTGCCGCTGGATGCTCGACCTGGACGCCGATCCCGTCGCCGTGGACGACCTGCTCCGCACCGACCCGGTTCTGGCCCCGCTGGTCGACAAGGCCCCCGGGCGACGCGTCCCCCGCACTGTGGACGCCCCTGAGTTCGCCGTACGGGCCGTCCTGGGGCAGCAGGTTTCGACGGCTGCGGCCCGCACCCACGCGGGACGCCTGGTCACCGCCTATGGCGACCCCATAGACGACCCAGGGGGCGGGCTGACGCACCTCTTCCCCACCCCGGCCGCGTTGGCCGGCCTTGCCCCGGAGGCACTCGCGTTCCCGAAAGCTCGCCGCACCACCCTCACGACCCTTGTCGACGCGCTTGCGAGTGACGAGATCGACCTGGGCGTAGGGAGCGACTGGGATGAGGCCCGCGCGCGCTTGTCCGCCCTACCGGGCTTCGGCCCATGGACCGTCGAGACCATCGCGATGCGTGCTCTCGGAGACCCGGACGCGTTCATCCCCGGCGACCTGGGAATCCGGGCCGCCGCCAGGAGCCTCGACCTTCCGGCCACTCCCGTGGCCCTCACCCGGCGTGCCGCCCAATGGCGCCCTTGGCGCGCCTACGCCGTCCAGTACCTGTGGGCCACGGGCGACCACCCCATCAACCTGCTTCCTGCACACTGAGGAACCTCATGCCTGCACACGTCGTCCTGGACAGCCCCGTCGGCCCCCTCACTCTGGTGGCCACAGACGGCGCCCTGTCCGGGCTTTACATGGAGAAGCAGCGGCACCTTCCGTCCGAAGAGACCTTCGGTGCGCCAGGTGACCCCGGCGACGAACCCTTCGCGACCGTCGCCGCCCAACTCACCGCGTACTTCGCCGGTGAACTGACCGAATTCGACGTGTCGCTCGCCCTCCACGGGACGCCTTTCCAAAAGCGCGTCTGGGCGGCACTCCAGGAGATCCCCTACGGGGAGACCACTACATACGGCGAACTCGCCGTCGAGATCGGCAAACCGTCCGCGTCCCGTGCGGTCGGCCTCGCCAACGGACGCAACCCGGTCGGCGTCATCGTCCCCTGCCACCGCGTCATCGGCTCCACCGGCTCCCTCACCGGCTACGGCGGCGGCCTCGACCGCAAGCGCTACCTCCTCGGATTCGAACGCGGGATCCGCGGCGGAGACGGCGGGGCGACCCTCTTCTGACCCGTGTCCGGCTCGTTTGTCAGAGGTCCCGGCTAACGTGCCCTACGTAGACGTTCACCGTGGGAAGGCTGATCGAGGTGGAGTTCCGAGTCGACCGGCAGACGCTCGCCGACGCCGTCGCGTGGGCGGCGCGGACCCTGCCGTCCCGTCCCGCCCTCCCCATCCTCGCGGGCATGCTCATCGAGGTCACCGGCGAAGGTGAACTGACCCTGGCCGGGTTCGACTACGAGGTCTCCGCGCAGGCCCGGGAGGACGCCGACGTCACCGAACCGGGGCGTGTGCTCGTCCCCGGGCGGCTGCTGTCGGACATCGTCCGCAATCTCCCCGCGCAGCCGGTGGAGGTCTTCACGAAGGGCTCCGAGGTGGTCGTCCGCTGCGGCCCCGCCGAGTTCGGCCTGCTGACGATGCCCGTCGAGGACTACCCCACCCTCCCCGAGCCGCCCGCCCGCGCGGGCACCGTCCCCGGCGACGTGTTCGCCACCGCGGTCGCCCAGGTCACGCCCGCCGCCGGACGCGACGACACGCTGCCCATGCTCACCGGCGTCCGGATCGACATCGAGGGCGACACGATGTGGCTGGCCTGCACCGACCGCTACCGCATCGCCGCCCGCGAGCTGACCTGGTCGCCCGCCGACCCCGGCTTCACCGCCGGCGTCGTCGTCCCCGCCCGCACCCTCGCCGACACCGCCAAGTCGATCAAACGCGGCGCCGGCGTCGAGATCGGCCTCGCCGGCAGGGCCGACACCCTCATCGGCGTCTCCGGCGGCGGTCGCAGCATGACCAGCCGCCTCCTGGACGACCAGTACATCAACTACAGGTCCCGCCTCACCGGCACCTGGTCGTCGGTCGCCGAGATCCCCGTCGCCCCGTTCGTCGAGGCGATCAAGCGCGCCGCCCTCGTCACCGAGCGCGGCACCCCGATCCGCCTGGCCCTCACCGCGGGCGAGGTCCGCATCCGCGCCGCCACCGGTGACTCCGCCCGCGCCAACGAAGCGCTTGCGGTGAGCCTCACCGGCGATGACGTCGATATCGCGTTCGCCCCCCAGTACCTCCTGGACGGCCTGGCCGGCATCGACACCGAATACGCCCGCCTCGAATGCGCGGGCCCCACCAAACCCGCCCTCCTCACCGCCATCCCCGACCGGAAGGACGATGAGGAGCCCCCGCCCGAAACCGACACCGGCTACCGCTACCTGGCCATGCCCGTCCGCCTGACCTCCTGACCCACCGCGCCCGCCCGCCGGCCACGGACGGCGAGGGGACGGCTAGAGATCCAGGACGGCCAGGACGAAGCGGACCTCGCCCTCGCCCGCGTTGCCGTACGAATGGGGGCGGTCGCCGACGAAGACCGCGGCGGCCCCCTCCTCGACCAGGTCCGTCCGGCCGTCCACAACGAGGGTCAGCGTGCCCTGCTCCACATAGACGATCTCCTTGGTGCCCGGCACATGCGCGTCGCTCTCCCGCGTCTCGCCGGGCTGGAGCACCCAGCGCCACAGCTCCAGCGACGGCCGCGGGTCGCTGCCGGCCAGCAGCGTCCCCGTCCCGCCGCGCTCGCCCTCCCACAGGACGACGTGCCGCTCGGGCCGGAACATCCGCACCGGCGGCTCCTCCTCCACCTGCACGAGCCGCGTCAACGGGACGCCGAGCGCGTCCGAGATCCGGATGAGCGTCCCCAGGTTCGGGTTGCCGCGCCCCTGCTCCAGCCCCACCAGGACGCCCTTGCTCACCCCGGCGCGCCCGGCCAGCTCGTCCAGGCTCCAGCTGTGCCCGGCCCGCAACGCCCGGACGGTCCGCGCCACGGCCTCCCCGATCGCCTCCTGCCCGCTCATCGTCCTCCAGCATCTGTCGGCGTCGCGCGCCCGCCAGGGCCGGCGCGGGCGGCCGCCGCATCACCCGATCCGCTATGCGATCAGTGTCCCGCAACCCCGCCGGTGCCCCGTCCCCCCGTCCACAACCCCCAGGTCGTGGCCGGCTCACATCCCGCCGAGCCGTCGGTCTCGGAGCGGGAAACGGCTTGGTCCGCACCGCTGGCGGTCGGTATAATGCTACGGGCGTTTCATTAAAGTGACCGTATGGAGGGTCGGATGTTGGAGCGGGTTGTCGTGGACGAGGCCGTCCGGGAGTTGCGTCCCGACTTCGCCGTGCTCGTCATGAGCGCCGAGGGACTGGTGAACGGGCCCGGCGATCAGGTGTCGGAGGGCTGGCTGGCCGAGGCCGCCGGGAAGGCCGACCCCGGTGATCCGCATGTGGAGGCCTGGCGTGCGGCCTACCGGGCGTTCGGCGCCAAGCCGCAGCGGACCCGGCCCTCGGTGGACGCGCTGCTGCGGCGTGCCGAGGCGCTCCCGTCCATCAACAAGGTCGTGGACGCCTACAACGCGGTCAGCGTCGAGTATGCGCTGCCGATCGGCGGTGAGGACCTCGATGCCTATCAGGGGGCGGCGCGGCTGGTCAGGGCCGCGGGAGACGAGCCCTTCGACGTGATCGCGGGCGGGGAGCCCGCCGTCGAGCACCCGGACGCCGGCGAGGTCGTCTGGCGGGACGACCGGGGGGTCACCTGCCGGCGCTGGAACTGGCGGCAGTGCGTCCGGACGCGGCTGACGCAGCGCACGAAGAACGGCCTCTTCCTGCTCGAACGCCTTGAGCCGTACCCCATCGAGCGGCTGCGCGAGGCGGGCGACCGGCTGGCGGAGCGGCTCCGCGTGATCGCGCCGGACGTCCGGGTCGAGACCCGCCTGATCGGCGGGCGGTGATGGTCACCGTCCTGGCGCTCGGCGCCGCCCTCGCCTATGGCACCGCCGACTTCCTCGGCGGCGCCGTGGCCCGCAAGTCGACCGCGTTGAAGGCCCTGACCTGGTGTGTCCCGGTGGGGCTCGCGGTCGTCCTGGTGGCGGCGCTGCTCGGCGGCGGGAACGCCGCTCCCGGGCCGATGGCCTGGGGGCTCCTGGGGGGCATGACCGGTGGGGCCGGGCTGATCGCGTTCTACCGGGCGCTCGCCCGCGGGCCGATGAGCGTGGTGGCGCCGGTGTCCGCGCTGGCCGCGGCGGTGCTGCCGGTGGCGGTGGGCATCGCGCGAGGCGAACGGCTGAACGCCTCCGTCCTCGCCGGCGTGCTGCTGTGCCTCGTCGCGATCGGGCTGGTCAGCATGGAGGCCGGAGACGGCGGGAAGGCCGCGTCCGGCCGGCGGCCGGTGGATTCGGGCCCGCTCATGGCCGGGGTGTCCGGTGCCTGCTTCGGTGTCTTCTTCGTTCTGCTGAAGGCGGCGGGGAACGGCGCCGGGCTCTGGCCGGTCGTCGGCGCTCGCGTCGGCACCCTGTTCATCGTGGCCGTGGCGCTGCTGTTCATGGTGGCCCGCGGCCGCGACCTGGGCCCGCGGATGTCCGGACGGGCGCTGATCGGGCTGGCGCTCCTGTCCGGCGGCCTGGACGCGGGCGCGAACGTCCTGTACTTCCTCGCGGTCCACGGCGGCATGCTCAGCCTGGCCGCCGTCCTCACGTCCCTCTACCCGGCGATCACCGTCCTGCTGGCGAGGGTCGCCTACAGTGAGCGCCTGCGCGTCATCCAGCGCGTGGGCATGGCCGTCGCCGTCGCCGGCGTGGCATTGGTCACGGTCGGCTGACATGAGCGAAGGCCGCCGCCCCGGTTGCGGGACGGCGGCCTTCGCGCCTGCGGTGGTGGTGGGATTCGAACCCACGGAAGCTTGCACTTCACACGCTTTCGAGGCGTGCGCCCTCGTCCACTAGGCGACACCACCGCGGGAGAGCCTACCCGACTCTGCGGCGGGTGAAGAACTCGATAAGCGGGGCGGCGCACTCGTCGGCCAGTACCTCGGCGATCACTTCGGGCCGGTGGTTGAGCCGCCGGTCCCGGACGACGTCCCACAGCGACCCCACGGCACCCGCCTTCGGGTCGGCCGCCCCGTAGACGACGCGGTCCAGCCGGGCCTGGACGGCCGCGCCCGCGCACATCGTGCAGGGCTCCAGCGTGACGACCAGCGTGCAGCCCGCCAGCCGCCACGACCCGAGGGACGCCGCCGCCTCCCGCATCGCGATGATCTCCGCGTGCCCGGTCGGGTCGGCGGAGCGCTCGCGGTCGTTGTGCCCGGTGCCGATGATCTCGCCGGACGCGTCCAGCACGACCGCGCCGACCGGAACCTCCCCGCTCTCGGCCGCCTTCCGCGCCTCGTCCAGGGCCCGACGCATCGCCGGCACGAACCCCGCGACGACCGGATCCCCCGGGTCAGTCACGGAGGCGGTCGAATTCTTCGCCGAAGCCGGCCTGTTCGGCGATGGTGAGGAGGGCGTCGCCGGGGATGGCGCGTTCGCCGAGGTCGGTGAGCTGGTCGGCGGCGAGGCCGAGGTCTTCGAGGAGGGCCGGGTCACCGCCGGACTCGCCGTCGGGGACCTCGCCGACGAGCTGCTGGAGCAGCGAGCCGAGCCCGTCCTGGCGGACGGTGGACACGTAGGCGCGCGGCTCGTCCGTCCCGTCCAGCCGGACGATCGCGAACCAGTCGTCGTCCTGCTCGACCATCAGCACCACGGGGTCGCCGTAGGACTCGACGGCGGCCTCCCGCATCAGGTCGGCGACATCGTCGACGTGGTCCGCCTCGGCGAGGGCGGCCTCGGCACCGACCCAGCCTTGCGGGGTCCGCGCGAACACGGCGGCGAAGTAGGACACGTGCTCATTGTGACCCACGGGGTTGCCAGGGTCACACCCCTTTGTGCGGGCGGAATCCGCCCCCGGCTCCCCGGCGGCGGCCGTGCATGAACTTCGGTTCTGTCCGGTGGGGGACGGGCCTGCGCCTAGGGGACGGCGTCGAGGGCGCGTTCGAAGGCGGGGGCGAAGCCGATGCGGCCGGCGACGCTGAGGAGCATCTCGTCCGGGTAGAGCTCCAGGTCACCGGAGATCGCGCCGAGTTCCATCTCGTCAAGGCCCAGATCGGCGAAGATCGACATGTCGCCGACGGGCAGGACCTGGTCGAGTTCCTCGTCGTCCGGGACGGGGATGTCCAGATAGTCGAGGACCTGGCGGGCCAGCGGCCAGTCGACCGAGGCCGTGACGTCCGACAGGAACACCATGACCTCGTCGCCCAGCAGGCGGATCGCGACGAAGAAGTCGTCGCCGACCGAGACCAGCCCGACCGTGCCGCCGAGGCTCGGCTGCTGGCGCAGGGCATGGATCAGCCCCGCGAGGTCCTCGGTCAACGCCACCGGGAGGATCTCGGCCTCCCAGCTCTCGTCTTCCCGATACACCACGACGGCGAAGTCCGTCGCGTCCACATCCGTCATTTCCACCCCACCGGCGCGTCTCCTGCCAGGGAATGGTGGCAGATGCGGCGCCCGCTCGCGTGCCCCACCGCCAAACTCGGCACCGTACCCGGAGGTGAGGCCGGGAGTCGGCACCGTATACCGGTCCTGGCGGCAAGAACCTATCCAATCCGCATCAATTGATGCGGAAGGTGCGGCGGCGCAGCACCGCGTGGATCCGCGCGCGGCGCGACCGGTGCGGGGTGACCCGGCGCCGCAGCTCACGGGCCTCGGCCAGTTCGCGCAGGAAGATGGCCCGGCGGCGCAGATGCTCGCGGACCTGCTCGGGGGAGATGTCGCCCTGGGGGCCGGGACGTGCCGGTGCGTCCTCGGCTGTGACATCGGTCACCCCGGTGCCCGCGGGCTGGGGCGCGGGCTCGGAAGCCGGTGCGGGAGTTGCGGATTCGGCGGGTTCGGAGGGGTCGGGAGGAGGCGCCGCGGCCTCGGGGGGAGGCACGGCGGGGGCGGGCGGATCGGGCGCGGATTCGCGGGCCCGCGCCGGTCCCCTCGGCTGGCGACCGCTTTGGCTGCTCATATCGCCATACTGCCCAGCTCAACGGCGTCCTATCCTGTTCGGCACGGTCCGGCCGACCGAGAGCGGGTGGGCTACGGTGAGCGCATGCAGACCCTCGCCGTCGACCACCCCCTCGTCGCGCACAAGCTCACGACGCTGCGGGACGTCCGCACCGACTCCCCCACCTTCCGGCGTCTGGCGGACGAACTGGTCACCCTGCTCGCCTACGAGGCCACGCGCGATGTCCGGGTCGCCGCGGCGACCGTCCAGACCCCCCTCGTCGAGGCCGAGGGCGTCCAGCTCGCGAGCCCGAAGCCGCTGGTCGTGCCGATCCTGCGCGCCGGCCTCGGGATGCTGGACGGGATGACGCGCCTGCTGCCCACCGCCGAGGTCGGCTTCCTCGGCATGATCCGGGACGAGGGCACGCTGCAGGCGCAGACGTACGCGACCCGCCTGCCGGACGACCTGTCGGGACGGCAGTGCTACGTCCTCGACCCGATGCTCGCGACCGGCGGGACGCTCGCCGCCGCGATCCGGCTGCTGTTCGACCGGGGCGCCGACGACGTCACCGCGATCTGCCTGCTCGCCGCCCCGGAGGGGCTGAAGTACATGGAGCGGGCGTTCGCCGGCGTCTCGGCGCCGGTCCGGGTGGTCACGGCCGCGATCGACTCGCACCTCAACGAGCAGGGCTTCATCATGCCGGGCCTCGGGGACGCGGGGGACCGCCTCTACGGCGTCGTCTGAGCACGTCCCGGCAATACCGGCAATATGCCCCAAGTCAGGCGTGACCTGCGATGTTCGTTCGCTGCGGCATGGGGTACCACCCCCCTTACGGAACGCCAGGGCGCGTTCCCCTCCGCCGTCCCGGCACAGGGGACCGCTACGGACCGGGCGGTGCGAGCGAGCACGGGGAAACGTGATGGCTCACCAAGGGGACGACCTGCCGCGCTACGCCGAGATCGGCGAGCGGCTCACCGAGGAGTTCGACGGGGTGCACGGTGCCGACACGGTGGACCGCTGCGTCTCCGCCGCGCGCTACGGCGCCGAGGAGGTCACGGGGGCGGCGCCCCCCGACCTTGTGGAACGGATCGCGCGCCGCCACCTGGAAGTGCTCGCGACCGTCGCGGCCGAGAAGCGCCGCAAGGCGAGCCGGTCGTCGTTGGACAATGCGCCATAAGCACCATGAGGACGCGCCATAATGCGCCATGAGGAGGTGCCGGACGTGGACGTCCGGCCTTCCTTGGCTCACGGCAACGCGCCATAGTGCTTGCTTTGCCGGTCGGGTGGGCTGTGCGAAACTGAACCGGGGTCCGTGAGTCGACGCTCCGGGAGGCAGCCGTGCCCGCCAAGAAGTACATGACGTGGGCCGCCATGGCCTTCGTAGCGTTCTATGTCATCAACCAGCCGGACGGTGCAGCCCGGTCGGTGGAGAGCGCGGCCAACGGCATCGCGTCCGCCGCCGGTTCCCTGGCCACCTTCGTCAACGCGCTCTCCTGAGAGGCCGGGATGAGGCTCGTCACCCCCGGAGACTCGGCGCCCGCGTCGGTCAACAAGTACCTGCTCCCGCACGAGAACCAGGTGATCACGGTGCGCCGGCATCCGGCCGTGCTGATGGTCCCGGTCGGTCTCGTCCTCGGCGGCCTGATCGTCGCCGGCCTGCTCAGCAACACCGTCGCCAGCGACGCCGGGAAGGCCATCAGCTGGATCTGGTGGATCTGGCTGTTCCTGCTCGCCTGGTTCGTCTGGCGTGTCGCGGAGTGGTCCGTCGACTACTTCGTCATCACCAACCAGCGGATGCTGCTGACCACCGGCCTGATCACCCGCAAGGTCGCGATGATGCCGCTGGCCAAGGTCACCGACATGAGCTTCAAGCGGACGATCGCGGGCCGGATGCTCGGTTACGGGGAGTTCATCCTGGAGTCCGCGGGCCAGGACCAGGCGCTCACGAACGTGCCGTTTCTGCCGTATCCCGAGCAGCTTTATCTCGAAGTCTGCGAAATGATCTTCCCGAACAAGAACCCGGAGCCGGTGGAGAAAACGCTGCCCCCGCCCCCGCGCCGGCCCAGGCCGCCGGAGGAAACCCCCACCTCCACCGGGCCCAAGGAAGGCTCCGATCCCGAACCGTGACCCGTCCGCCCGGCCGGCTCCGCGAGACGGCCGGGCGGACGGCGCTCCGAGCTGGACGATCATGCTGCGGGCCGCCGCTCCACCCGCTGCCGGACGAAGGGTGCGGCCGACCGGAAAACATGATGAACTGGCCGATATTCGCGGTGTTCGGGATCTTGTGGCGTCAGTCGGATACTCTCGGTGAGTGACAGAGGTCGCATCCGCCGGACGATCCGTTGGCGCGAACCGGCGCGGCACCGTGCTCCAGCGGCGTGCGCGCGGCAGCGGGACGAGCCCGCCGGGCGGTGTCCGCGATTTCCAGTTCATTGCTCTCGATGTGCGATAACCCGCAATGTGCAATCATGTCGGCACCCCAGTCGCCTGTTTACTTCCGCTAAGTGAGTCCTCATGCCGGGTCCAGGCAACGTCGGCGAACGTGTCCGCAACCTGCGGCTGACCAGACGCTTGTCGCAGGCACAGCTCGCCGGTCACGACCTTTCCGACAGCTACATCTCATTGATCGAGTCGGGTAAGCGCACGCCCACTCCGACCGTCCTGCGCATGCTGGCCGAGCGTCTCGGCTGCACCCCGGAGTACCTCGCCGAGGGCGTGGAGCCGGAGCAGCGCGCCCATCTCGAAGTCCGGGAACGCCACGCGCACCTCGCACTGCTGCGCGGCGACGCCGCCACCGCCGAGGCCGGCTTCGAGGAGGTGATCGCCCGCAGCGACGACCCCGACCTCACGTCCCGCGCCCGCTGGGGCCGCGCCCGCGCCTTGGAGGACCTGGGCCGGACCGACGCCGCGATCACGCTGTTCGAGGAGCTGCGCGAGCAGGCCGAACGCGACCCGGGCCGGGCCAGCTGGCTGCCGCCCGTGATCGCGCTGGCCCGGTGCTACCACACCGTCGGCGACCTGGGGCAGGCGACCGCGCTCGGCGAGCGCGCCGTCGAGCGGCTCGAACAGCTCGGGCTCGCCGTCGGCCACGAGTACACCGAGGCCGGTCGCATCCTGCTGCTCGCCTATGTGGATCGCTCCGATCCGGTGCGCGCGCACGAGCTGGGCCGGCGCCTCCTGCATCCTGGGCAGGCCGGGGAGAGCGAGCCGGTGAGCGTCCACTACCAGCGGGCCAGCATGCGTGCGCTGGAGGAGGGGAGCATCGGGGACTCGCTGTACTTCGCCGATCAGGCATTGGCCGCGCGTACCGACGCCACTCCGGTGCGGAGCCGCGCTCGTCTCGCTCTTGCCGGGGCCAAGGCGCTGCTCAGGGGCGTCGTACCGTTCTCAGCAGCCGTGCCGCCCAGTGCGGTGCCGTCCGGTGAGTTCGGGTTCGAAGGCCCGCGCCCGGAGGGCTCGCGGGAGGCCGCGCAAGAGGCGCTGGACCTCCTCCAGGGGACGGAGAGCCTCGAAGGCGACGAATCCACGGAGAGCGTCATCGCCAAGGCTCGTGCGCTGGTCCTCGTCGGCGCACTGGACGAGGCGATCGCCACCCTGGAACAGTTCCTCGACACCGGACTGGCCTTGGCCGCCCCCACGAGCAATCACACCGTGGCCCCGCAGCCTGCCGCCGAGCTTGCCGTACGCACGCAGAAGACCGTCCTGGCCCGGCTCGTCCTGGCCCGCGCACGCGTGGCCCAAGGCGACCGGGCGGCCGCCCAGGTCGTCCTGCGGGCCGCGTCCGAGCAGCTGGCGACGCTGCCTCCGGGGCGTCCGGCGGCCCACCTGTTCCGGGAACTGGGTGAGCTGTTCGAACTCGTCCAGGACACCGAGGACGCCGCCGCCGCCTACCGCCACGCCCTGCGGGCCGCTGGGCTGTCGGCGTCCTCGATCGCGTCCCCGGCGCAGCCGGGCGCGAAGGCCCCGTCCTACCACGGCCAATACGAAGACCGAGGACTCTGAGCCGGTACGTGCCGTCCGCCTTCCCGGGGACGGCACGTCACCGGCCTCGGCGACGTACCCCCGCGCCGGCGCGGTGTGGCGTTCCTCTCCTGCACAAAGGGACAAGAGGCACCCGGTCTTGGTTTACCCTTAAACGTAGGATGATTGGTTGACCGGAGGTTCAGGGTGGCTTTGCGCACGGCGCGGCGGTCGTCGCTGGTCGATCAGGTGATCGGCCAGCTCAGAGCGGAGATCGCCGGGGGAAGCTGGCCCGTCGGCGCCAAGATCCCGCCGGAGCCGGCGCTGTCGGAGACGCTCGGGGTCGGCCGCAACACCGTCCGGGAGGCCGTCCGCGCCCTCACCCACGCGGGGCTTCTCGAATCCCGGCAGGGCGACGGCACGTACGTGCGCGCGACGAGCGAGCTGTCCGGGGCCGTCCGGCGGGGCCTGGAGACGGCGGAACTCGTCGAGATCCTGGAGGTGCGGCGCGGGCTTGAGGTGGAGGCCGCCCGGCTCGCCGCGGCCCGCCGCACGGACACCGACACCGCCGCCATCGCGATCGCCCTCGCGCGCCGCGACGCCGCCTGGGCGGCCGGTGAGCACGCCACGTTCGTCGAGGCCGACCTCGCCTTCCACACCGCCGTCGTCGAGGCCACGCACAACCGCGTCCTGACCGACCTGTACCGCGGCTTCAGCGCCGCGCTCAGGGCCAGCATCGGCGCGGCGGGCGTCCTCCTCGAACACGCCGACGTCCCGCACGGCCCGATCGCCGCGGCCATCGAGGCGGGCGACGCCGACGCCGCGACCCGGGCGACGCACGCGTGCCTGGACGAGATCCTCGCCTCCGCCGACCGGGTGAGCCATGAGTGAGACGAGGAGTCCGGCGGCCGCTCCTAGTTCCCAGGTGACGGCCGTCTGGTGGCTGGCCGGGCTGGTGCTGCTGACGGTCAACCTGCGGGCGGCGATCACCGGGATCGCGCCGGTGCTCAGTGACCTGCGGGACGTGTTCGGGCTGTCGGACGCCGGGGCCGGTGTCCTCACCACGCTGCCGGTGCTCTGCCTGGGGGTGTTCGCCGGGCTCGCCCCCGTGGTGGCGCGGCGGTTCGGCACCGAGGCCGCCATCGCCGGGTCGCTTGTCCTGATCACGGCGGGGATCGTGCTGCGGGTGGCGCAGTCCCCGGTGTCGCTGTTCGTTGGAACGGTCCTGGCCGGGGCCGGGATCGCGATGGGCAACGTCCTGATGCCGGCCGTCATCAAGCGGGCGTTCCCGGCCCGCGTCGGCTCGCTCACCGGTCTCGCCATGATGCTCATGGCGGCCAGCGGCGCCGTCGCGGCCGGGCTCGCGGTGCCGCTCGCCGAGGCGGGCGGCTGGCGGCTCGCGCTCGCCGTCTGGGCCGTCCCGTCCCTGGCCGCCGTGCTCGTGTGGGGGCCGCTCGCCGTCCGCGGACGCCGCGCCCCGACGGCCCCGATGGCGGCTCCGCGCGAGGAGGGGTCCCTGCTGCGCTCGCCCACGGCCTGGTACGTCGCCGCCTTCATGGGGCTGGCGTCGCTGATGTTCTACGTCCTGATGTCGTGGCTGCCGGAGATCATGCGGGACGCCGGATTCACTCCCGCGGCGGCCGGGATGATGGTCTCGGTCATGCTGATCGTCGGCATTCCGCTGGGCTTCCTCGTCCCCGTGGCCGCCGCCCGGCTGCGCGACCAGCGGCCCGTGGTGGTCGCCGTCGCCGCCACGATGGTCGCGGGGCTCGCCGGCCTGCTGCTCGTCCCGTCCGCGGGCTGGATCTGGGTCGCCGTCCTCGGCCTCGGCACCGGCAGCGCGTTTCCGCTGGCCTACACGCTGCTGAGCCTCCGGTCACCGAGCCCGTCCGTGGCGGCGGCGCTGTCCGGGATGGCGCAGACGGGCGGGTATCTCCTCGCCGCCGCCGGCCCGTTCGCGGTCGGTGTGCTGCACGACGTCACGGGCGGCTGGGACGTCCCGATCGTGCTGCTGCTCGCCCTGGTCGTGCCCGAAGTGCTCTTCGGGCTGCTGGCCGCGCGTCCCGGCGTCGTCCGTCCCGCCCGCCCGCAGGCCCGGCCGAAGGCGCGTCCCGCCGCGGAGCCCGTCCGTATCCGCTGAATCAGCTCATGTCGACGGCGTCCAGGTCCAGGACGCGCGCGTGCAGGACGAGCCGCTGGTGCAGCGCGGCCCGCAGCGCCCGGTGCAGGCCGTCCTCCAGGTAGAGCTCGCCCTGCCACTGGACGACGTGCGGGAACAGGTCGCCGTAGAACGTGGAGTCCTTGGAGAGGAGGGACTGCAGGTCCATCTCCCGCTTGGTGCTCACGAGCTGGTCGAGGCGGACCTGGCGAGGCGGGATCTTGGCCCAGTCCCGGGACGTCATGCCGTGGTCCGGATAAGGCCTTCCATCGCCCACCGCCTTGAAGATCACCCTCCGAGTCTACGGGGTCCGCACTACCCGGAGAAGGCAACGCAACAACATACGTCACTCGACTTTCCATTCTTGGTAAACAAGTGACTTAGCAGGTCAGCCGGTTCGTGACTAAGTACCAAACTTCAGTGCCGCTCCCGCCACGAGTAGGCGCCGGAGAGCAGAACGCGCTGATGGGAACGGTCCGCAGACCGGCGCCCGCGCTCACGATGACGTTGATCGCCGGGAAGAGGACGAGGAGAACCTGGCGGCGGCACGCCGCGGCCGGCGCGGGACATGCGAAAGGCCGGCACCCGGATGGGTACCGGCCTCGCCGCGGCGGAGGATGCGAGATTCGAACTCGCGAGCGCTTGCACGCAACACGCTTTCCAAGCGTGCGCCCTAGGCCACTAGGCGAATCCTCCACGGGAAAGCCTACAGCTTCCGGGGCAGTGACCTGACCTCAATTACCGCGGAGAGCGGGATGGGACCGTAGACGTGCGGGAAGACGTCATCGCCGACGGGTTCGTGGCGGACGGGAGCGTCCAGCCGGGACGTGTCGATGACCAACAGCACCAGGTCCGCGCGGTCGATGCCGCTGTAGAAGCGGTCCAGGACGCCGTCCACCTGGGTCATGTCGGACGAGCAGTGGATGAAGCCCTCCTCGTCCAGCGTCCGGCCCAGGGTGGACATGGTGTACGGCACACCCGCCGTATGGGCGGATTCCCAGTGGGTTCGTTCGGCGATGTGCAGGAGCGTGTCCTGGGACGAGGCAGGCATGAGGCGGAGACTACGCGGAAGCGTGGCAATCCTGGGCCGGGGATGTCATAGACTCTGAGCAGACCCCTCGCATGGCGTCATCCTGTGAACCTCCCCAGGGCCGGAAGGCAGCAAGGATAAGCAGGCTCTGGCGGGTGTGCGGGGGGTCCTTTTCGCTTGTGACGCTCTGCTTCTGAGGAGGGCGGGCCCCCGATGAGTCTGGCGCTGTACCGCAAGTACCGGCCAGCGACGTTCGCCGAGTTGAAGGGGCAGGAGCACGTCGCGGAGCCGTTGCAGCAGGCACTGCGCAACGGCCGGATCAACCACGCGTACCTGTTCAGCGGTCCGCGCGGCTGCGGCAAGACGTCCAGCGCCCGCATCCTCGCCCGCTCGCTGAACTGCGAGCAGGGGCCGACTCCCGACCCGTGCGGCAAGTGCGACTCGTGTGTCGCGCTCGGACCGTCCGGGACGGGGCACATCGACGTCATCGAGATCGACGCCGCCTCTCACGGTGGTGTCGACGATGCCCGCGACCTGCGGGAACGCGCCTTCTTCGCGCCGGTTGCGGCGCGCTTCAAGGTGTACATCATCGACGAGGCGCACATGGTGACCCGCGAGGGCTTCAACGCGCTGCTGAAGCTCGTCGAGGAGCCGCCGCCGCACCTGAAGTTCGTGTTCGCGACCACCGAGCCGGAGAAGGTCATCGGGACGATCCGGTCCCGGACCCACCACTACCCGTTCCGGCTGATCCCGCCGGGTGTGCTGCAGGAGCTCGTGGAGGAGATCCTGCGGAGCGAGAACGTCCCCTACGAGGCTTCCGCGCTGCCGCTGGCGGTGCGGGCGGGCGCGGGCTCCGCCCGTGACACGCTGTCGATCCTGGACCAGCTGCTCGCCGGGTCGGACGAGAAGGGCATCACCTACGCGCGGGCCGTCTCGCTGCTCGGCTACACCGACTCCGCGCTGCTGGACGAGGTCATCGCCGCCTTCGCGGCCCGCGACGGTGCCGCCGTCTTCGCCGCGGTCGACCGGGTCGTGGAGAGCGGGCAGGACCCGCGCCGGTTCACCGCCGACCTGCTGGAGCGCGTCCGGGACCTGGTGATCCTGTCGAACGTCCCGGAGGCCGGCGGGACGGGGCTGCTGAACGTCCCGCCGGACGAACTGGAGGCGATGCGGCGCCAGGCGTCCTCGATGGGGCCGGGCGAACTGACCCGTGCCGCCGACCTGCTGCACACCGGCCTCACCGAGATGCGCGGCGCCACGTCCCCCCGGCTGCTGCTGGAACTGATCTGCGCCCGCATCCTGCTGCCGGCGGCCTACGAGGACGAGGCGTCGATGTTCGCCCGCCTGGACCGCCTGGAACGCCAGGCCACCCAAGGCGGCTTCGCGAGCGTCCAGCCGCCGGCGGGCGGCATGGCCCCGGCTTTCGCCCCGCCTGCCCAAGCGGCACCGCCGCAGGCGCGGCAGGGCCCCGAAGGACGGGGACACAGCAGTTCCCAAACGGCCGGAGACCACTCCCCGCCCGCCCAGGGGGGCGGCCCCACTTCCAGTGTCAACCCCGGCCCCTCCGCGGCACCGCAAGAACAGAATTCTGTGGATAACCGCCGCGGCACACCTCGCGGCGGCTCTCCCCGGAACTCGTCCGGAACCGCGCCGGCCGGCCCGGGCGCGAGCCCGGTCGTCGTCCCGGGAACCAGCACCGCTGTCCCCAGCAGTAACGGCCCCGGTGCGGTGGACCTTGCGGCTGTGCAGCAGTTCTGGCCGGACATCATTGAGGCGGTCAAGCGAAAGAGCATTGTTGCGTGGACGGCAATCATGTCGGGTGTACGGCCGGTTTCAATCGACGGTAAAATTCTGACCCTTTCCTTTGAGAACGAGGGGTATAGAAAGAACTTTGTCAATGGGAATCGTGACGTAGTCCTCTGCGGTGTACTCAAGGAGCGGATGGGCGTCGACTGGCGAATAGAAACTGTCGTCGGCGGTCCAGGCGGAGTAACCGGCGGACGTTCCTCGCACCAAGGTCCCGGAGGTGGCGAACGGCCAGGCGTCGGAAACGGGTCCGGCGGTGGCTTCGGCTCAGCATCGTCCCCGGGATTCGGCGGTAGGCGGGTCGTATCGGGCGGCTTCGGCAATGAGCCGGAGACGCAGGCGGGGCCGCCCTCGCCCCAGGCTGTTCGGCCGAGCACGCCACCGGATCCCATCCCGCGCCGGGCGAGGGGGGAGAACTCGGCGCGCCCATCGGATTCGGGCCTGCCGCCGGACGAGCCTCCCATGCCCCCTGGGCCCGCGCCGGTGGACGAGAGCGACGAGGTCGACCCGGAAAGCGACGCGGACGCGGACGGCACCGAGGCCGAGATGAACGGCATGGCCCTCATCCAGCGCGAACTCGGCGGCCAGGTCATCCGCGAGATCGACAACTCGAACCCTTAGCCGCACCGGGTCCGGCGGCGCCGCCGCGCGGCGACACGGCTGTCCCTACCGCGTGTCGGGGAGCATGCGGTGTTTGAGCAGGCCCTCCACCTGCTCCGCCGCCGCTTCGGTGTCGTGACAGGGCCCCAGGTAGCCGCGCCGCCCGCGCCGGGCGTCGTGGTATCCCCAACCCCCGCCCTGAACGGGCAGGGCGCTTACGGCGAGACCGGCGTGGTCGTGCGGGCCACCGGCGTAGACCCATGGGACGGGGCTCGCTGCGTCTTCGTCCGCCGTCCACTCACCCGCCCGTCTCTTTCGCCGTTGGAAGCGGATGGTGTGCGGTGAACTCCTCGGCGATGAGTCCCATCAAGATCATGTCGTGGTGGCGACCGGCGAAGTACTCGTGGTCGCGCAGGCGTCCTTCGGTGACGAAGCCGAGCTTGTGGTGGAGCGCGATCGAGGGCTCGTTGAAGGCGTAGATCCCGACTTCGCACTTGTGGTAGCGGCGTTCCCCGAACATGAAGGTGAGCAGCATCAAGATGGCTTCGCTGGCGTATCCGCGGCGCTGATACCGGTGGCCGATCGAGATGCCGTAGCCGAAGCGTCCTGCTCTGGGATCGGCATTGCCGGTGTTCAGGGTGCCGACCAGGACACCGTCCTGCGCAGCCGCGATGGCCAGCCGGAAGTTGTCGCCATCGGGTCCGCGGGACGCTTCTTCCAGGGCCCAGCGGCGGTAGCCCTTGTCCGACCGTGGCGGATGCAGCATGTCACCGCTGCGCATATCCGCGGAGTGCTCGTCGAATTCCTTGAAGGCCTGCCAGTCCCCGGGCTCGATCCCTCGCAGCCGCACCCGTGCGCCGACCCAGATAGAGGTCATGGAGGTCAGCGAAGCAGGTGGGACACACCGGCGGCAAACGATCGACTTTGCGGTGGCTGAGCGCGGGGGCTCGTCCGGTTCAGGGGTTTTGACCGGGGCCGGCGTGGAAGCACCGGCGCCGTGATGGGCGTACTTACCGTGTCCTGGTGGAAACCCGTAGGCTCGGGGGACGGACGTCCGGTGGCTGGCGGAGCGCCAGGGAGAAGGCCCTCGGGGGCCGGAAGAGGGAGTGCACCGTGGAACCCGGTGGTCAGTTGAACATGCAGGAACTGCTGCAGCAGGCGCAGGCCATGCAGCAGCAGCTTTTCAACGCGCAGCGTGAGCTCGCGGAGGCCGAGGTGAAGGGGACCGCCGGCGGCGGGCTCGTCACCGCGACGGTCAACGGGCAGGGCGAGGTCACGGGGCTGTCGATCGACCCGAAGGCCATCGACGCCGACGACCCGGCCGACACGGCGGAGACCATCGCCGATCTCGTCCTGGCCGCGATCCGGGACGCCGCGCGCGAGGTGCAGGAGCTTCAGCAGGAGAAGATGGGGCCGCTCGCCCAGGGGCTCGGCGGTGGAGGCGGCGGCATCCCCGGCGGCTTCCCCGGGCTCGGCGGCGGCCAGGGCGCCTGAGCGCGGGCGACGAGGAAAGGAGGGTCCGTTGTACGAAGGGGTGGTCCAGAACCTCATCGACGAGCTGGGCAGGCTGCCCGGAGTCGGCCCCAAGAGCGCGCAGCGGATCGCCTTCCACCTGCTCGCCGCCGATCCGGCCGACGTCGAACGGCTCGGGAAGGCGCTCAAGGAGGTCAAGGACAAGGTCCGCTTCTGCAAGACGTGCGGCAACGTCGCGGAAGAAGAGGAGTGCCGGATCTGCCGGGACGCCCGCCGTGACCCGCACATCATCTGTGTCGTGGAGGAATCCAAGGACGTCGTCGCGATCGAGAAGACCCGCGAATTCCGCGGCCGCTACCACGTCCTCGGGGGCGCGATCAGCCCGATCGAGGGCGTCGGCCCGGACGATCTGCGCATCCGCGAGCTGATGCAGCGGCTCGCGGACGGGGCGGTGACCGAGCTGATCCTCGCCACCGACCCCAACCTGGAGGGCGAGGCGACGGCGACGTACCTCGCCCGGCTCGTCAAACCGATGGGCCTCACCGTCACCCGTCTGGCCAGCGGCCTGCCGGTGGGTGGCGACCTCGAATACGCAGACGAGGTGACGCTGGGCCGCGCATTCGAAGGACGGAGGCTGCTCGATGTCTGACACCAACAGCCCGCAGGACTGGAACGCCCTCGCAGAACGCGTGGCGTGCCACGTCGACAACTACCTGAACGGACTGGAGGCGGTCGCCCGCGGCGACGGCGGCAAGCACACGATCCCGCTGCTCCTCCTCGAAGTGTCGCAGGTCATCCTGGCCGGCGCGCAGCTCGGTGCCAGCGCCGACGTGATCCTCCCCGACAACTGGGAGCCGGAGGTCGGGGACGACCCCGACCTCGACTCCATCCGGCAGGGCCTCGCCGAGCGTCTCGAAGCCCTGGACGAGTACGCCGAGGTCTTCGACCCCTACAAGGACTCCGAGGTCACGTCCTACCGCCTGTCGGACGACCTGGTCGATGTCGCCAGTGACCTCGTCCACGGGCTGCGTCACTACAACCAGGACCGCCCCCTTGAGGCCCTCTGGTGGTGGCAGTACTCCTACTTCAACCACTGGGGCAACCACGCCGGGGCGGCGCTTCGCGCCCTGCACGCCTTCGTCGCCAACGCCCGCCTGGACGTCGCCCCCCAGGCCGCGAGGGCCTAGCGAACGGGCTTGACCCGTTCGTCACCGTCCCGGCGCACGACTCCGCGTCGCCGGGGAGCCCCGGCTCCGCGGACTCGGGTTCATTCGTCCGGCGTGCCGGGAGTCACCGTGGCGTCCAGGGCCCATGCGATCAGCTCGGCCGCCTTCTCGGCGTCCGGCCCGATCTGCCCGCCGTCCCCGGAACCCCACGCGTACTGCTCAAGGTCGGCGTCCCAGACGACGGTCGCCGTCTGCCCCCGGTATCCGACGTGCAGCGCGTCGCCGTCCGGGCGGGCCGCGGACATCTGCGGGGCACGGCGCCGCAGCGTCGCGTACAGGGAGTCCAGCGGTCCCCTGCGCACCCGCGGCAGCTCATCGAACGCGGCCATCAACTCTCCCATCAGCTCGGTCACCACGGCGCATGCCCCGGCCGGGTCATGGCAGGGGACGCAACGGGTCCCCGATGGACGCCACGAACCGGGGCACCCGCCCCCTGCTTTTACGTAGACGCCTTGCCTCACCGCCGGGTGGTCCGCCGAGCAGATCTCCAGCACCGCCTGCGGTGTCCCATACCGGCCGCGGCACCCCACCCCGGCCGCCACCAGCACATCGGCGAATCGCGCGAGAGCCACCGGGACGCGCGGGGCTGCCCGCGATGACAACGCCAACGAACCCGCAGGCCCACAGAAAAGGCGAGCACCGATCCGAGATGATCTAGATGTACTGCCCGAGGGGTGGTGATGTGGCTGGCGGGGGTTGTCCGCCCAGGGCTAATTCGATTGCCAAGGGGGGAGGGTGGGGCGGAGCATGCGGGGGTGCGGTATTCGATCAATATTCCGAATTTCGGGGACTTCGCGGACCCGCGGACGGTGGCGCGGGTCGCGGTGGCGGCCGAGGAGGCCGGATGGGACGGGGTGTTCGTCTGGGATCACGTCGTCCATGCGAAGCGGAGCCGCAAGACGTTCGGTGATCCGTGGATGCTGCTGACGGCGGCGGCCCTGGCGACCAGCCGGATCAAGCTCGGCACCCTGGTCACGCCGGTGGCGCGGCGGCGGCCGCAGCAGCTGGCGCGGCAGGTCGCCACCCTGGACGTCCTCAGCGGCGGGCGGGTGATCTTCGGCGCGGGGCTCGGCGGGCCGATCGAGGACGAGTACGGGGCCTTCGGTGAGCCGACCGACCCGGTCCTGCTGGCCGAGCGCCTGGACGAGGGGCTCGACCTGCTCGCACGCTACTGGACCGGGGAGCCGGTGACCCATCACGGGCGCCACTACCAGGCGGAGGACGTGGCGTTGCTGCCCGCGACGGTGCAGCGTCCCCGCCCTCCGGTGTGGATCGCGGGGTTCTGGCCGAACCGGCGGCCGATGCGCAGGGCCGCGCGCTGGGACGGCGCCGTCCCGCTGTTCGGGCCGGGTTCGCATGGACGTGCCCCGTCCAAGGAGGACGTTCAGGAGCTGGTCGCCTACATTCGCGGGCAGCGGGAGGAAGGGCCTTTCGAGATCGTCGTGGGCGGGGTCAGCCCCGCCGACGCCCGCGACCTGGTCGGCCCGCTCATGGACGCCGGCGCCACCTGGTGGGACGAGCGCCGGCTCATCGGCACCGAGGACAACGAGCGCCTCGACCCGGTGCTGCGCCGCATCGAGCAGGGCCCGCCGAACCTGTAGGGCTCCAACCTTGGTAGTTACCTGGTCGTGATCCATGGCGCCGGGCTCTGTAGACTCGTCGTCCGGAACGTCTGACCCCGATCCGAGGAGCGCCCACTCGTGGCTCTTGTCGTGCAGAAGTACGGTGGCTCCTCCGTCGCCGACGCCGAAGGCGTCAAGCGGGTCGCCCAGCGCATCGTCGCAACGAAGAAGGCGGGCAACGACGTGGTCGTCGTCGTGTCCGCGATGGGCGACACGACGGATGATCTCATCGATATGGCCAAGCAGGTGAGTCCCCTGCCGCCGGGCCGTGAGCTGGACATGCTGCTCACCGCGGGCGAGCGGATCTCCATGGCGCTGCTGGCCATGGCCATCGCGAACCTGGGCCATGAGGCCCGCTCGTTCACCGGCTCCCAGGCCGGTGTGATCACCGACGGCTCGCATGGGAAAGCGAAGATCATCGATGTGACGCCGGGCCGGATCCGGACCGCGCTGGACGAGGGCTCGATCTGCATCGTGGCCGGGTTCCAGGGCGTCTCGCAGGGCACCAAGGACATCACCACGCTCGGCCGCGGCGGGTCTGACACCACCGCGGTCGCGCTGGCCGCCGCGCTGGCCGCCGACGTCTGCGAGATCTACTCCGACGTCGACGGGGTCTTCACCGCCGACCCGCGCATCGTGCCCCCCGCCCGCAAGATCCCGAAGATCTCCTACGAGGAGATGCTGGAGATGGCGGCGAGCGGCGCGAAGATCCTGCATCTGCGCTGCGTGGAGTACGCGCGCCGCTACAACATTCCGATCCATGTGCGGTCCTCGTTCAGTCAGAAGGAGGGCACGTGGGTCGTCGACAGCAGCGAGATCGAAGGACAGGACATGGAGCAGGCGATCATCTCCGGGGTCGCGCACGACCGGAGCGAGGCCAAGATCACCGTGGTGGGAGTGCCGGACAAGGTCGGTGAGGCCGCCGCGATCTTCTCCGCGCTGTCCGACGCCGAGATCAACATCGACATGATCGTGCAGAACGTGTCGGCGGCGTCCACCGGGCGGACCGACATCTCGTTCACGCTGCCGGCCACCGACGGGCAGACCGCGCTGACCGCGCTGAACAAGCTGAAGGAGCGGATCGGGTTCGAGTCGCTCCGCTACGACGACCGGATCGGCAAGGTGTCGCTGATCGGCGCCGGGATGCGCTCGCACCCCGGGGTGACGGCCGCGCTGTTCGGCGCGATCGCCGAGGCCGGGGTCAACATCGAGATGATCTCCACCTCGGAGATCCGGATCTCGGTGGTCGTCGACCAGGACGACATCGACACCGCGGTCGCCGCCGCGCACCACGCGTTCGACCTGGACGCCGAGCAGGTCGAGGCCGTCGTCTACGGGGGCACCGGCCGCTGACGCCGCCGCGGGCCGCGCGGGCACGGGACGGCGACGCTCCCGCCCGCGCGGCCTTTCGCGTCCGCGGCGCTCCCCCCGTCCGGGAACCGCGTGCGGGCCGCGGTAGTTCTGATGGTGTGAGTGCGACGACGGGCCCTGCATCCGGGCTGCCGACCCTCGCGGTCGTCGGCGCCACCGGGGCGGTCGGGGCGGTGATGCTCGACCTGCTGTCCATCCGCCGGGACGTGTACGGGGAGATCCGCCTCATCGGCTCGGAGCGCTCCGCCGGGCGGACGCTCCGGGTCCGCGGCGAGCGGGCGGAGGCGGTGGCGCTCGCACCGGAGGTCTTCGAGGACGCCGACATCGCGGTGTTCGCCGTGCCGGACGAGGTCGCCGCCGCATGGGCCCCGGTCGCGGTGGAGCACGGCGCCGTCGCGGTCGACGGGTCCCGCGCGTTCCGGGCCGCCCCGGACGTCCCGCTCGTCGTCCCCGAGGTGAACCCCGAACGGGTGCGGGACCGTCCGCGCGGCATCGTCGCGGGCCCCGGATGCACGACGCTCTCGATGATCGTGGCGATCGGCGCGCTGCACGCCCGGTACGGGCTGCGTGAACTGGTCGTCGCGTCCTACCAGGCGGCGTCCGGGGCGGGGCGGCACGGCATCGACACCCTGCACGCGCAACTGGAGAAGGTCGGCGGGGACCGGGCGCTCGGCAACCGCGCGGGCGACATCCGCGGCGTCGTCGGCGACCTCGGCCCGTTCCCGGCGCCGCTGGCGTTGAACGTCGTGCCGTGGACGGGGACGCACGCGGACGGCGGCTGGACGTCCGACGAGGTCGGCATCCGGGACGAGATCCGCAAGGTCCTGGGCCTGCCCGAGCTGCGGGTGTCGGCGACCTGCGTCCGGGTGCCGGTGATCACCGGGCATTCGATGGCCGTGCACGCGGTGTTCGAGGAGCGCGTCCACCAGCGGGACGCGCAGGAGATCCTCGCCCGCTCGCCCGGTGTCGTGCTGTGCGACAGCCCGGAGACGCACGAGTTCCCGACCCCGTCCGACGTCGCGGGCACCGACCCGACCTGGGCCGGCCGTGTCCGCCGCTCACTGGACGACCCGTGCGCCCTGGAGCTGTTCCTGTCCGGCGACAACCTCCGCAAGGGCGCCGCCTTGAACACCGCCCAGATAGCCGAACTCCTCGCCGCCGAACGAACCGGCTGATCACGCGGGGTCGCGCCGGAGGGCGGTTCATGCCATGAGCAGGACGTCGCACACGGGCTTTAGGGTGGCATGCGTGACCGAGACGAAGGCCGGCAAGTCCGAGCAGACGCGGGCCGTGATCGTCGAGACGGCGCTGCGCCTGTTCCGGGAGCGCGGATACGAGGCGACGACGATGCGGGCGATCGCCAAGGAGGCGGGCGTCTCGGTCGGCAACGCCTACTACTACTTCGGGTCCAAGGAAGAGCTGATCCAGGCCTATTACGACGAGTTGCAGGACGAGCACGTCGCCGCGTGCCGGGCCGTCCTCGACACCGAGACGGAGTTCGCGGCCCGGCTGCGGGGCGTCCTGAAGGCCCGGGTCGACACGATGGTCCCGTATCACGAGTTCGCCGGGAAGTTCTTCAAGTTCGCCGCCGAGCCGACCAGCCCGCTCAACCCGTTCAGCGCCGAGTCCGGCCCGGCCCGCGAGTCGGCGGTCGCGATCTACCGCGAGGTCGTGGAGGGTTCCGACCTGAAGATCGACGGCGAGTTCCGCGCCGAACTGCCCGAACTGCTGTGGATCTACTCGATGGGCGTCGTCCTGTACTGGGTCCACGACAGCTCGCCGGGCTGCCGGAAGACCTACCTGCTGGTCGAGCGGACGGTCCCGCTCGTCAACCGCATGGTGGCGATGTCGCGCCTGCCGGGCTTCAAGTCGGTGACCCGCGAGCTGGTGGGGATCATCCGCGAGGTCCGCGCCTGACGGGTGCGCACGCCCCGACAGGGGGCGATCTTGGGAACCCCGGGGACGGGCGTCCGCCCCCGGGGGAGTTCACGCCATGCCGAGATGCTTGCGGGCGAAGCCCATCTCGGCCGCCATCTGCTTGATCCGCTCCTCCACGACGAGGGACCCGTGGCCCGCGTCGTACCGGTACACCTCGTGCGGAAGCCCGAGTTCGGCGAGGCGCCCGAGGTAGTTGTCGATCTGCCGGATGGGGCAGCGCGGGTCGTTCTCCCCGGCCAGGATCAGCACCGGCACCTTGACCCGGGACACGTAGGTGATCGGGGACGACTCGCGGTAGCGGTCCGGGACCTCGTCCGGGGAGCCGCCGAACAGGGAGCGGTCGAACGCCTGCAGGCCCTCCATTTCGTCCTCGTACGCGGCGACATAGTCGGCGACGGGAACGGACGCGACCGCGACGCTCCAGTCGTCTGGCCGGGTGCCGATGCCGAGCAGCGTGAGGAACCCGCCCCACGAGCCGCCCGTCAGGACGAGCCGCGACGGGTCGGCGAGGCCCGACTCGACGGCCCAGTCGCGGACGGCCTTGATGTCCTCCAGTTCGGTGAGCCCGACGCGCCCCTCAAGGGCGTCACGCCACTGCGACCCGTATCCGGTGGACCCCCGGTAGTTGACGCGGACGACCGCGAACCCGTGGTCGACCCAGGCGGCGGCCGCCGGCGCGAACGAGTCGTCGTCCTGCGCGGTCGGCCCGCCGTGGACGTCGAAGACCGTCGGGTGGGGGCGGTCGCCGGCCGGCCGGCTCACCAGCGCGTGGATACGGCCGGCCGGGCCGTCCACCCACACGTCCTCGACCGGGACGGACGGCGGCGCGGCCGGACCGGGCGGGGTGAGCACGATCGCGCCGGACGTGGACCTGATCACCGGCGGCTCGGCGGCGGACGACCACGAGAACTCCACCGTCCCGTCCGGCCGGACGGCCGCCCCGCCGATCACCCCGCGCGGCGTGTCGATCCTGGTCAGCGCGCCGTCGCCCAGGTCGTACCGGTACAGCTCGTCGCGCGCCTCGTGCGAGTGGGAGATCAGCAGCGCCGTCCCGTCGGGGTACCAGTCGGCGCCGATCTCGCCGGGCAGGTCGAGGACGATCTCGTGCTCGGTTCCGGCGACGGGATCCCAGATCAGCATCTCGTCCCGGCCGCGCCGCTCGTGATTGACCAGGAGCCGCGAATCCCCTTCGACCGGGGCGAATCCGGCGCCGTAGACGCCCTTGCCGGGCCCGTCCCACAGGTCCGCGACCGTGGAGCCGTCCGGGCGCAGCACGCGCAACGCCATGTGCCGGCTGTCGCCGTGCTCACTGTGCCCTATGGCGATGAGGGTCTCGTCCCGCGAAAGGGCGGCGACGTGCGCGTCCTCCGCGTGGTGATAGAGCACCTCTGGCTCCGACTCGGGCGGGCACAGGTGAATCGTGTTGCCCTGGTCGGTCGTCCGTCCGATGACGGCGAGACCACTGCGCCCCAGGGACAGCCCAGACGGATACGACGGTTCCAGCCCGGGGACGGCCGGAACGCTCTCCTTCCCATCGAACGGGACACGGTTCCAGACACCGAACTCGTCTCCGTCCGTGTCCGCGAACCACCACACCCACTCGCCGGACGGGGCGATGGTTCCCGCCCATGTCCCGTTGGGACGATCGGTCACCTGCCGCTGTGCACCGGTTTCCCGGTCCCACGCGTAGATCTCCCACGTCCCGGTCACGTTCGACCGGTAGATGCTGCGGTGCGGGGCGTCACGCGCCCACCGGGGCAGGCTCATCCGGGCGGCCCGGAAACGCGCCTTCCAGCGCTCGTCGTCGACCATGCCCCCAGTATCGCGGCCCCGCGGTATCCCTCCGGACGGTGCTCAGGGGGTGGCCAGCCGGCCGAGCAGCCGGTCGATCGTGGCACGGACCTGGCGGTCCATGGCCCGCGCGAACCCCGCCTCGACCGTCACCTGTGCCCCCGGACGCAGCCGGGCGAGCGTCTCGGTGAGCTCCCCGAGGTCCCGGTCGTCGATGTTCTGCACGACATGCGTGGTGATCAGCCGGATGAACATCGCGGCGAGCTCGTCCATGCCGCGCTGGAGTTCCCGGCCGGCCGACAGCACCGCGTCCAGCGGCACCCCGGCCCGGACGAGCGCCACCGTCGCGTCCAGCTGGCGGCGGCTCCAGTGGGTGACGTAGTCGCCGTCCACCTCGATGTGGCCGAGGGCGACGGCCCGCTCAAGGGCCTCGGGGCCGACCTCGCCGGGGAACAGCGCCGCCAGCTCGGCCAGCGTCATCGTGACCGGGACTTCGTTCGACCACGGCGTGGTGACCGCCTTCTCGACGCCGAGGACGGCGGCGATGTCGCGCCCCTGCTCCCACGCCGACAGCAGCTCGCGGATGCCCTCCAGGGTGTGCCCGCGGTCGAGCAGGTTCCCGATCACGCGGAGGCGGGCGAGATGGTCCTCGCGGTAGAGGCCGATGCGTCCCTCGCGGCGGGGCGGCGGGAGCAGCTTGCGCTCCTGGTAGTAACGCAGCGTCCGCACGGGAACGCCGGCGGCCTTCGCGAGTTCGCCGATGCGGTACTCGCGGCCCGCGCCGCCGGGATGGTCCTGCGTCGGCTCTTCGCTCACGGGCGCCAGCATAGTTCGCGGCCGGAGACGGTCACCTGCCCTTTCGGCGGGCAGGGGAACGGCAACCGGATCGCGGACGTCTGACCTGGGTTGACACCGGCAGAGAAAGGCCGAACATGCCGAAGACCCGTCCCGCCGCACTCGCGCTGACCGTCCTGGTCGCCGCGTTCGGATTGACCGCGTGCGGCGGTCAGGACCGCTGGTGCGAGCACGACGCGACCGACACCAAGGTGAGCGACCGCTACTGCGAGAAGAACACGCCCGGTTACGAGTGGGAGACGAGCGGCGGCCACGGCCACAAGTCCAAGCACAAGAAGACCAAGATCAAGTCCAAGTCCAAGTCGCGGCACTGACCGGGCCGTACCGGGCTATGGGGCACGCCGGGCGGTCCTGGCTCTGCGTTGCTGGCGCCTGCGCGGTTCGTTCGTGAGCCGTGAGGCCTGGGACGCCTCGGCGGCGATCAGGTCGCGAAGCGAACGGGGAAGGATGTCCTCGCGCCGGTCGATGAACGGTGAGCGCATGGGATTCTCCCTGGTCAGTCGGGTGTGCCAAGGTCGGGGTAGGCCGCGGACACGGTGCTGAGCGCCCAGCGCATCCGGGTGCGGTAGGTCTCCGGGTGGTCGCCGGCCTCCTGGGCGACGAGGGCGACGCAGACGGAGCGGTCCCCGCCGCAGGCGCAGATCCGGGCGCGGATCGCGGCGCGGACCTGCTCGGTGGAGGGACGGTCGGACTCCTGCAGCCCGCAGCAGAACAGGATCTCGGCCAGATCGGACGTGCTCATCGAGGTGAGGGTCGGCGTCTTCGCCATCGTGTGCCTTCTTCCCGCGGAGGGGCCTCGTTCCCCTGCTGCTGGATATGACTCTCCCTGTTGGGCGAATCAATCGCTATAGAGGAAAACCCGTAACCGCGGTGGGGTCATTCCCCCGGTCCTCTGCTCCGGTCCGTGAACCCGGCCGCGAGGGCCGTCCGGAACGCCCGCACGGCCGGGTGGCCGCCGCCTCCCCTGCGGGCCGCGGTGAACAGGCGGCGGACCCGGTGCCCGGCCGGCAGCCGGACGACCGGGACCGTCGGCGGGCGGCCCGCCCACACGAGCCCCGGCAGCAGCGCGGCGGCGTGGCCGTGTTCGACGAGCCGCAGGTGGAGCAGCAGGTCGGTGGACTCGAACCGCACGTCCGGCTCGAACCCGGCCTCGCGGCACAGCCGCGTCGCCCACCGCCGGGACGCGGTGCCCTCCGGCTCCATCACCCACGCGCCGCCCGCCAGGCTCCGCAGGCCGGCGCCCGAGATGCCCGCCGGAACCGCCGTGTCCGCCGGCACCGCCGTGCCCGCCGGAACCGCGAGGCGGATCTCGTCCTCGCCCAGTTCCGCGTACTCGACTCCCGCCGGCCGCGGCCCTGGCCCGCCCGGATACTCCTCGGTGATCACGAGGTCGAAGTCCCGCGCGAGCAGGGCGGGGAGCGCGCTCTCCGGCTCCCGCTGGGTGATCTCGATCCGCAGCCGCGGATGGGCGTCGCGGAGCCGGGTGAGCGCGTCCGGGACGAGCGTGAGCGCGGCGGTCTGGAACGCGGCCACCCGCAGCACCCCCGCGATGCCCTCCAGGGACGCCGCGAGCTCGGCCTCCGCGCGTTCGAGCCGTTCCAGCACCGCCTCGGTGTGCGCGACGAGGATCTCGGCCTGCGCGGTCAGCCGGACCCGGCGCCCCACCGGCTCCAGCAGCGGCACCCCGGCCTCCTTCTCCAGGACGGACAGCTGCTGCGAGATCGACGACGGGCTGTACGACAGGGCCTCGGCGACGGCGGCGAGCGTCCCGCGATGCTTCAGCTCGCGCAGCAGGCGCAGCCGGTGCAGATCCAGCATGCTTCCCCAATCATCGGCTGAACTGACGATTATCGCTCGGAAACATTCGCTGGACCGATCGAAGGCCGCTGCGGAAGTGTGGCGTCCATGGTCCGCTGGTTCGCCCGTCCGGCCGCCCGCGCCTGGACGTGCCCTCCCGTCCCGCCCGGCGTCGCCGCCTTCCACCGCACGCTCCCCGGTTACGCCCCGACGCCGCTCGTGGAACTGCCGTCCCTGGCCGCCGAACTGGGGGTGCGGCGGGTGCTGGTGAAGGACGAGTCGTCCCGGCTCGGGCTCCCCGCCTTCAAGATCCTCGGTGCCTCGTGGGGGATCCACCGGGCGCTCTCGGACACCCGCGAGGCGACCGGCGTCCGGCTCGTCACGGCGACCGACGGCAACCACGGGCGCGCGGTCGCGGCGACGGCCCGCCTGCTGGGCCTCAAGGCCGACGTCTACGTCCCGTACGGTGTCCACCCCGCCGCCATGGCCGCGATCAAGGCGGAGGGCGCCGGCCTGACCGAGGTCCCGGGCCCCTACGACGAGGCCGTGCGCCGCGCGGCCGAGGCGGCGGACGCCGACCCTTCGGCTCTCCTCGTCCAGGACACCGCCTGGCCCGGCTACGAACGCGTCCCGCAGTGGATCGTGGAGGGCTACTCCACCCTCTTCACCGAGATCGACGTCCAACTGGCCGAGGCGGGCGCCGCCCCAGCGGGCCTGGTGGCCGTCCCCGTGGGCGTGGGCTCGCTGGCCCAGGCGGCGGTGACCCATTACAGGTCTGGAGGGTGTGCTCCCACCGTGCTCTCCGTGGAACCCGATGCCGCTCCCTGCCTGTTGACGAGCCTCCACCAAGACAGGCTTCAGACCATTGAGACGGGCTCGACCACCATGGCGGGCCTCAACTGCGCCACCCCCTCCACCTTGGCTTGGCCCGTCCTCCGCTCCGGCTTGGACGCGGCAGTGGCAGTGACCGATGCCGATACGGCCCGTGCTGCGAAGGACCTGTCGGCTCTGGGCATATCCGCCGGCCCTTGCGGTGCCGCCTCCCTGGCAGGCGTCCGTGCCGCCCTGGTCCACCGCCCGTCCTTGGCCCCTGCCCACACCGTTGTACTGCTGAACACAGAAGGCCGAGCAGCCAACCCGTCCTTGACCTGAGGAAAGTTACCGCTCGGTCGCGATCCGCTGTACGCGTCGGTAACATACCCCTACCGCATCCGCGCGGATTGATCTACTCTCGGCCAACACTCCCAGCTACCACTGGGAACGGGTTGCGAGGGGGCTCACGGTGGCAGGGACGGACGACGGCCCGGCGGCGGTTCTGCGGCGGTTCCTCGCCGAGCGCGCCGACGAGATCACCGCCGAGGTGGTCGGCGAGATCGCCGCCCGCGTCCCCGCCTACACGCATCTGCGGGCCGGCGACGTCTCCAACCTCGTCCGGGAGGCCATCGCCGTCTACTCGGGAGCCCGCGAGGCGAGCGCCGTACTGCCGGTGTTCCGTGCGCTGGGCGCCGGCGAGGCCCTCGCCGGGCACGACATCCGGTACTTCGAGTGCGCGCTGCGCACCGCCGCCCGCGTCCTCGTCCGCCGGACGGCCAACGCCGCGGCCCGGCTCTACCCGCCGACGGCGGAATTCATCACGATCATGGAGATCGCGTTCACCGCCGAGGACGAACTCGTCGGCGCCGCGGTCGAAGGCCACCACCGGGCGGCGCGCCCCGGCGTGGCGCGTCTCCGCTACCCGCTGTTCAGCGACAACTAGCGCGGCGCGAGCGGCGGGCCATGGCCGGAACCGGGCAGCCGCCCGCCGCCTAACGGCCGCTCCGTTCCGCGAGGGCGCGCAGGTAGCGGGAGACCGGGCCCAGGGTGAGGAGGCCGCTGCCGGCGCCGGCCAGTTCACCGGCGGCCGGGGCGAGCGCGCCGTGGGCGCGTCGCATCGCCTCCCGGTCGTCCAGGGCGACGGCGGCGTGGGCGGTGAGGCACCAGAGCGCCTCGAACAGCAGGTCACGGGGCGGATCGGGGACGTCCCGCAACGCCTTGGCGGCCTCGGCCCGCCGGCCGCGCGCCAGCGACACCAGGGGCCGCGCCCAGGGCTCGTAAGGCCCCCAGTCCGCGGGGCCGGTCTGCGCCGGGCGCCCGTCTCGCACGCGCAGGCAGAGGGACGCCAGCGGCACGAGGCCCGCTTCGAGACCGGGCATGCCGCAGCCGTCGAGCCGGGCGGCGGCGTCCCGGTAGGCGGCCTCGACCTCGGCCGCCGCCCGGCCGGACGCGGCGAGCCGCATCGCCCGGTACCAGGCGGTGAACACCCCCACCAGCGGACGTTCGTGGCGTTCCGCCAAGCGGTCCGCGGCCCGCGCGTGCCCGTCGGCCGCGCCGAAGTCGGCGAGCGCGCCGCGCGCCTGGAGCCGGATGAGGTGCCCGAGCACCTCGTAATTCACCAGATCATGCCGGGCGGACAGCCCGACCAGTTCGGCACCGACCTCGTCCCGCCGGGCAGCCAGCCCGGCGCGGTCGAAGGACTGCATGAACACGCCGTTGAGCGCGAACGCCAGCAGCCTCGGATCGTCCAGCTCGCGGGCGATCCGCTCCGCCTCGCGGGCCGCCTGCCGTGCCCGCTTCGTCCCGGTGCCGCGCGACTCCAGGGCGATCGTGGCCAGCAGCCGCGCCCGCGCCGTCTCGCGCCCCGGCGGAAGCGCGGCCAATGCCCGCTCGGCCGCCGCCGCGACCTGGGCGGCCTGGTGCGGATCGTCGGACCGCGTCCAGATCGCCGGGACGTCGTAGGCGCCGATCACCCGGGCGGTGAGTTCCGCGTCGCCGAGTTCCTCGGCCGCCGCGATCGCCGCCATGCGCTGCCCGCGCGCCGCCTCCAGGCCCCCGCCGCCGGTCACCGCGAGGTTCCGCAGGATGCCGACCGTCGACTCCAGCCGCGACCGCGCCTCCGCCGCCACGGTGCGGTCATAGGTCTCGGCTGCTTGCGCCCACACTCGCGAGGCCGCGTCCAGGTGATCGGCCTGGCGGAGGATGTCTTCCTCTAGGCGACGCAACTCCGGGCCTGGATCGACCCCCAGTTGCTCTACCAGCAGCGTGCGTGCTCGCCGGAGGACCGCCAGCGCGTCCCCTTGACGGCCGGTGCGGTAGAGGGCGAGTGCCAGCAGGCGCCAGCCCTCCTCACGCCACGGATGCTCGGCGACGTGCGCGTCCAGATCCGGCACCGCGTCGGCGGCGAGGCCCAGTGCCAGCCGCGCCTCCGCCCGGCGCTCGACCGCCCGCAGCCGCAGCTCCGCCAGCCGGGCACGTTCCGCACGCGCCCACGGCTCGCCGGCGAACTCGGCGTAGGCGGGTCCGCGCCACCGGCCGAGCGCCTCGTCCAGCGCCGTGAGCAGCTCGGCCGCCGGACGCGTCGCGGTCACGGCCCGCTCGAACCACCAGGCGTCGACGCCGTCCGGTCCGGGACGCAGCGCATACCCCGGCCCCTCGGTGACCAGCAGCCGGGGCGGCGTCCGGGGCGGACGATCGGGCTCCAGGACGCGCCGCAACGCCGCCACGAAGGTGCGCACGGCCCCGACCCCGTCCGAAGGCGGATCCATCCACAGGTCGTCCACCAGCAGCGACACCGGCACGACGCGCCCCCGCGCGATGATCAGCCGGGCCGGCACGGCACGATGGCGCGGCCCCTTCAAGGGGATCACGTTCCCGGAGCCGTCCCAGGCCGTGACCGGCCCCAGCACCCCGAACAGGACGTCCACCCCGCCACGCTATAGCGCGCTCATCGGATGCTCATTCACGCGCGGCAGCCTTGGAGCCATGACAAGCATCCCTGGATTCGACTACAAGCGCGTCCCTGTCGCCGAAGGCGTGTCCCTCAACGTGGCCGTCGGCGGTTCGGGTTCTCCGATCGTCCTACTGCACGGCTTCCCGCAGACCCACCTGATGTGGCGGCACGTCGCCGAGGACCTGGCCGCCGACCGCACCGTCATCTGCCCGGACCTCAGAGGATACGGAGCGAGCGACAAGCCCGATGGGGACTACTCCAAGCGCACCATGGCCTCCGACATAGTCGCCCTGGCCCAGGCCCTCGGTCACGAACGGTTCGCCCTGGCCGGCCATGACCGCGGAGCCCTCGTCGCCTTCCGCGCCGGCCTCGACCATCCCGACACCATCACCCACCTGGCCTGCCTCGACGTCCTGCCGACCCTGGACATGTGGGACGTCATGCACGGCACCACCGCCGCCGTCGGATTCCACCTCTACCTGATGGCCCAGCCGCCCGGCCTGCCCGAACAGATGATCGCCGGCGCCTCGGACGCGTTCTTCGGCCATTTCCTCGACCTGTGGGCGAACGACCCGTCCGCCGTCCCGCCCGACGTCCGCGCCGCCTACCTGGACGCCTGCCGGGAGGCGATCCCCTCGATCGTCGCCGACTACCGCGCGTCCGCCGGCATCGACGTCGAACACGACCGGGCCGACCGCGACGCGGGCAACCGGCTGCGGATGCCCGTCACCGTCCTCCAGCAGGACTGGGGCGCCGCCCTCGGCTACGACGCCGCCGCGCTCTGGCGCGCCTGGGCGCCCGACCTGACCCACGAAACCGTGACCTGCGGCCACTTCATGGCCGAAGAGGCCCCCGCCGAGATCGGCAAGGCCCTCCGAACCCTGCTGGCCCGCTAGGAGACCCGGCCGACCGCACCGTACGTGGTCATCGGCAGGGGCACGGTACCGCTTGGCGCGGGCCAGTATGCCTACCAGGGTGGGCCGCCCTGCGTCGCCGCCCACACCCACACATAGATGATGAACGCGGTCGCCAGCAGCCCGAGAAGCAACTCCCAGTTGAGCGGCGCGCTCTGCCCCCGTCTACGTGCCATGCCCCTCGTCCGTTCGTCCGGCGCACTCGTCGCTTCCTCACATAGCCGGACGATCCCCCGCTAACCCCACCGAACGGCAAACCTCACCCGCTCAGGTGCTGCCGGCGGGACGTACCCACGCCCCTCCGCGCGGCACGATTTCGGTCAGGTCCACGTGAGCGTCCACTTGCCGTCGGCGTGGACGGTGATCAGCACGGTGTCGCCTGGCAGCGACACCTCCCCCGAGTAGCGGCCTATCTCGTTGACCAGATTCTCGGCGCTGTCCTCGGTGTAGGAGTCCACGATGAAGTTGGAATCGCCCCGGTGGGTGAGTTTCATCGTGGTGAATCCGTAGGACGGGTCCGCGAACCGCAGAACGTCATCGCCCTTGCCGGTGATGCGTTCACCGTCCCAGAGCCGTGCGTCCGACGGCGGCTTGAGACGCAAGGTCCAAGCCCCGTCAGCCTTGATCTTCAGTGCTCTGGTGTTGCTGTCCGCTTCGTCGTTGAACAACACCGTGCCCTTGTAACCGCCGATGACGTTGACCAGGACGTCGCTCTCGTCCCCAGAGGGATCGAGGGCCGAAACGATGAAGTTGCTGCTGCCCGTGTGCGTGAATGCGGCCAGCCATGCCTCGTCACCGTCCTTGATACGCACGATCTTGTCGCCACGTCCGCGGTATTTCTGCGGCTTGACCGAATGCGGGCTGGGTGTCGTGCTGTCAGCGGTGTTGGTGGAGGGGATCTCTGACGGAGGGGCCAGGCCCTTGTGCACGGCAGCCGGACGCTCGCACGCGGCGAGCGACAACACCAGACCAGCCATGACCAGGGCAAGAGCAGGCTTCATGAGATCTCCCCGTTGATGGCACCAGGCGCCGATCTCATGACGAGCCCGGTTGACTGCAATCAGAAGACCATGGATTGAAGATTGAGTCAACACGTATGGATGGGTTGATTGAGTTAACAAGACGGGCGGGGCGCATCTGGGATGCGCCCCGCCCGCCTCACAGTCTCGGGGTCAGCTCTTCACGAGCCGGGCGATGGCGCTGAGCATCACCGTGTCCGTGGTGCGCCACCATCGCCGACCTCGGGCTTACGTCGACCAGACCAGGCCCTTGGCGCTTCCGTCCGTGATCCGGCCCGTCTTGGAGCCGTACTGGACGACCTGGAACCGGACCCGGTAACCCTTCGGCACCATGTCCGCCGCAACGTTGTAATGGAGGAACGTCGCGCCGTTGCTGGCGACGTACTCGGCGAGCGGGCCCGTCGCGATGTCGCTGCCGGATTCGGCGTGCTCGATCACGCGCGCCTGCAGTTCCGTGCCGGGCGCGAGCCCCTCGATCTGGACGTTCGCGGTGAGGGCGTAGCGGGCGGGACCGATGATGAACGACGGTCCGCCCTTGTCCCAATGGTGATGCGCCGAGTCGGCGTACTCCTTGCCCCAGTTGACCGTGACCCATTCTCCGGGCGGAAGATCCTGCCTCGCGTTCATCCCGACGGACACGTAATCCGGCATGTCGTCGTCCTCCTTCTCCTTCTCCGCGGGCATCCCGGCCCGCACCCACGCGTACAACTGGTCGCCGGGGCAGCTCGTCGCGTACACGTCCCGATGCCCGAGCTTCGCCAGATTCCGCCCGGCGCGCCGGCACGCCTCGTCATAGAGCGCGCGAATGGACCGGGTGGCCGCCGGAGTGGCGTCCCCGTCCTGTCCGATCATGCAGACCCCGATGCCGGACGTGTTGTGCCCCGGCGCGTGCGCTCCGACGACCAGCCAGCCACGTCCCTCGTAGATCCGGCCGTGGACGTCGACGAGGAAGTTGTATCCGATGTCGGACCAGCCGCGCGTGCCCATGTGAAAGTCCTGGATGGACCGCACCGACTGCGTGGTGGGACCTTCGGAGTAGTGCACGATGAACTCGGTGCGCCGCCCCCACGTGACCGTCGAGCGGGACCGCGGGCGACGCGCGCCCCACTCCGCCCGGCTGATGATGTTCACGGTCGGCCTCCCAACGACACTCAACGTGACCGCAAAGCGTAGGTGGGCCCCGCCCGTTCTTCACCCCGAACGGGCTAATTGAAGCCCAAGTCACTTCGGGACCCGGCTTTACCCGTCCGGATCTCGCCCAATCAACCCCCAGGTCCGACCACGGGAGCCGAGGGCGACCGCACGTCCACGGGATGGTGGAGGGCGCGTACTCGGCCCACCTCAGATCATTCCGGGCAGAATTCAAACCTTGATCCTTTCTGAGACCTTCGACTGTCGCCCAAAAATGCCAACTTGTGGACGGCCGAAATCATCCAAAAATGCCGATCATTAGCTGTGCGAATTCTCGATCTACATTCATCAGTGCAGGTCACGGCCATGATCTCGATTCCTTGACTCTTTGATCAAATCAATTGGGACTTTCGTCCCTTTAAATGATCTAAAGAGTGGGCATTATGTAATGGGGTGATCAAAATGCACGAAGCATTACGCGCCGCACACATCACACGGCGCATCTCGGCACACCTGCTGAGGAACACGGCCATCGCGGCGGGCCTGGCCGGCCTCGCCGCCCCGCTCATGGCGGCATCCGGCGACGCGGCGGCCGCCGATCCGGCCCCGCGCTCGACCGTCGGACTCGCCATCGACGCCACCGGCACGGGGTTCGGCTTCTACCGCGGCGTGGACGACGCGGTGTACATGCGCACCTTCTACGACGCGACCGGTTGGTCCGGGCAAACCCGCATCGGCGGCCAGACCTACGGCGCTCCGGCCGCGGCCGTCGCGGGCAGCACGGTCGTCGTCGCCGTCCGAGGCGTCGACGACGCGATCTGGGTGCGCATGATGCACAACGGCACCTGGGGCTCCTGGACGAGCTGGGGCGGAAGGCTGAACTCCGCACCGGCGGTCGCCGGCGGAAGCGACGGACGCATCGACGTGTTCGCCCGCGGCGTGGACAACGCGCTGTGGACCCGTGCACTCCCCGCCGGTGGAACGCTCCAGCCGTGGACGAGCCTGGGCGGGCAGATCTCCACCGCACCGGCCGCGGTAACGATCCAGGACGGCCACATCGAGATCGCCGCAGCCGGAATGGACCACGCGGTATGGCTGAAGTCGACCTCCGGCCCGTGGACCTCCATCGGCGGCCTCACCTACAGTCCCCCGGCCCTCGCCTACATACCGCAGAGCAACGGCGTGTTCGCCCTCGTCCGCGGCACCGACGACGCCCTCTGGGTGAACGGCCTCGCCGGAGCCCCCACCGGCTGGGAGAGCATAGGCGGCAGGCTCATCGACGGCCCCACCGCCGCCGGAACCCGCGAACCGAGGCCCTACGCGATCGCCGCCGTCCGCGGCGTCGACCAGGCCATCTGGACCACCACCTACCCGACCCAGAGCGGCGGATGGTCCTCCTTCACCCGCGCCTGGCCCGTCGCATAGGCCACCACTCCGGCACAAGAGGCCGTCTTCAAGGGAAACCTGAAGACGGCCTCTCGGACGAGGAAGCGATCACCGGAAACATCAAGTGCGCACGGGTCGCCTGCGAGGTCTGACCTTGGTCAGCGATGGGAGAGCCGGAAGGCGCCGGCGAGTGCGCTCAGCCCGGCGACGACGGTGAGAACGGTGGGTGCGGGCGGTAGCAGGAGCGCGGCGGCGGTGAGGACGGCGCAGATGCCCGCCGCGGCCAAGGGCAGGAGGTGGCGCCGAAGCCCACCGGAGGCGTCCTCGACGAGGAGGAACCCGAGAAGTCCCAGCCCGGCGACCGCAGCCGCGGGGACACCGGGGTCCCCTACCGCGCAAAGAACGATGATGGCCACGGCAAGGCTCATCACGGCGGCGGACCTGATGCGGGGGATCACGAGTGCCGTCCGCGGATCGGGTGTCCGAAGGCGCCGGCGGCCGCGTCGAGCGAGCCCGCGGGCGACCAGGGCACCACGGGGATGCCGAGATCGGCGAGCCCGGCCAGCAGCGCCCGCCGGTCCAGGCGCCACAGCCGCAGCGACAGGTCGGTGGTCGCGTCGCGCTCGCCCGCCGGCGGTTCCCGGTCCAGGGTGTCGATGACGACGACCGGGTTGCCGCGGCGCCGCAGGTCCTGGACGGTCTGCACGGCCCGGTCGTCCAGCAGGGGTGAGAACACGATGACCAGGGCGCCCGGCGGCAGCGCCGACCGCGGAACCCGGACGACGTCGGACGCGATGCCGCGCGGGTTCCGGACGTCCATGACGGCTTCGGCGAGGCGGTGGAAGTGAAGCCCGCCCTGCCCCGGTGCCAGCCAGCGCAGGACCCCGCCGAACGCGACGATCCCGACCCGGTCGCCGGCCCGCAGGTAGGCCGTCGCCATCGCCGCCGCGCCGCGCATGCCGCGATCCAGGGTGCCGCGTCCCCGCGCGCCGAGGTCGGTGAACGCGTCCACGGCGAGGACGATCTCGGCCTGCCGCTGATCGGCCCGCGTGGTGACGTGCGGCCGTCCGCGCGCCCCGCTGGCCTTCCAGTTCAGGTCCCTCACCCGGTCACCGGGCAGGTAGGGGCGGATCCCGGCGAACTCCACCCCCGATCCGGCGGTGCGGGCGACATGCTCGCCGAGCCGGCGCGGCAGGTCCAGCGTTGTGATCCGCGGCCGGACGGGAGGCCCGGCGGGGAACACCTTGATCTCGCCGAGCGCGAGCACCACCCGAGCCTGATCCGCAATGCGAACCGGTCGAGCTGGGCTTCGGGCAGGGGGTAGGTGCCCTCGTACTCGATCGGGTTGTCGGTGGCCAGGACGATGAAGGGCCGCGGCAGCGGACGGCTCTCCCCGTCCGCGCTGACCTGCCGTTCCTCCATGGCCTCCAAGAGCGCGGCCTGCGTTTTCGGCGGCGTCCGGTTGATCTCGTCGGCCAGCAGCAGCTGGGTGAACACCGGCCCGGGACGGAACTTCACGTCCGACGTCCGCGGGTCGTAGACCGTGCCGCCCGTCAGGTCGGCGGGCAGCATGTCCGGGGTGAACTGGACGCGCGCGAAGTCCAGGCCGAGGACGGTCGCGAACGCCCGTGCCATCAGCGTCTTACCGAGACCGGGCAGATCCTCGATCAGCACGTGCCCGGACGCGAGGATGCCCGTCAGCACCAGTTCGAGCGCGTCCCGCTTGCCGACCACCGCCCTCTCGATCTCACCGAGGACGGCCCGGCACAGCGCCGCCGCGTCGGCGGGGGACCGGATGTTCGCGTCGTCGTTCAAGGCCACAGTTCCTCCAGACGGATCGCGACGGCGTGCAGCGTGGCCGAGTCCGGGCCGGGCACGAAGGTGTCCCCGGACGCGGGACGGCCGGGGTCGAGGAGCGGCCACAGTTCCTCGCCGAGGAGTTCCCTCGCCCGTTCGGGCTCGCGGGACAGGTCGATGCCGTGCCCGTCGGCCAGGGCGACGGCGAGAAGACGGGTGAGCAGCGGCCGGGCGGTCGAGTCGTAGTGCCGGGCCGACACCTGCGACCAGGACACCGCCCTGTTGATACGCCAGTAGGACGAGAACTGCTGAAGATCGTCCGTACCGTGCGTTTCCTCTCCCGCGACGGCTCCCAGGGGCGGCAGCGCGGCCGGAACCGCGGCGCGGGCCGCGAGCAGACCGAGGACGGCCAACCCGGCGGCCAGCAGGACGACAGCGGGCGTGCCAGCGACGAGATAACCCGCGACCAGCGCGAACCCGGCCGCCAAGACCCGCGACGCGGCCCTCATGCCCGGCTCCTGGCACGCAACGACTCCAGCGCGGCCAGCGCCTCGGCCCGGTGCCGCTCGGTCACCGGATGGACGCTGTAGCGCGCCTCCCTGAACAGCCGCGTCAGCGTGGCCGCCGCGTCCAACCCCGCCAATCCCGCGCCGGAGGCCCGGGCCAGCACCTCACCCGGGGTGTCGCTGCTCCGCGGGGCGGCTCCCGCCTCCGCCAGCACGCTTTCCATCACCGTGTAGCAGGCGACCACGGCCGCGCGGGGGTCGTCGGTGGAACGCAGCACCCGGCTGCCGGCCGCCGCCGCCGCCTCCTCAAAAGCGGCCGGCCGCGGCACGACCAGCAGGGGAACCGGTGGTCTCCCCCGCGGCCGGCGTCTGACAACGCTCCAGGCCACCGCGCTGACGACCAGGACGACGAGGGCGGCCAAGATGATCACCCAGCCGCTCGCCCAGGACGATTCCTCCCGTCCCGGCAGCGGCGGCAGCAATGTCGGATCGGGCTCCGACGGCACCGGCTCCAACGGCGAAGGCGACGGTGTCGGCAGGGGGAACGGCTCTCCCGTCCCCGGAACCCTGACCACCGTCACCAGGAGCATCACCAGCGGCACCCCGAGAATCAGAAACACGTAGCCCGCTGACAGCCACTTTCTCCACCGGCTCTCGACCGGATCGGCCCCAGTGCCCCACCGTCCCGCGACCACCAGCACGACCGTGATCGTCTCCACCACCGCGAACCCGGCCAGGTTCACCGCCGACGGCCGATGCGCGGACGGCCACGACCAGAGCCCGGCCAGCGCACGCAGCCCGATCGCCCCCATGGCCAGGAGTGATGCGGCAGCGCACACCTTTCTCATTTCCTGCGCAGCCGGAAGACGATTGGGCCGCATACCGGCATTGTGCTCCGCCCACGCCTCTCATGATCAAGTCTGGCCGCTCCCGGCCATGACACGGTGGGACGTGCACTCCACTGCCAGGGCAACACGCCCGAACATAAGGGCGAACTTCGCAGCCGACTTTCCGGCCTGCCACAAATCGATGTGATGACCTGATGGGGGCATCAATACTTTCGCGGAACCGGGTACCAGGTTCTGCCCGAGAGACATGATGACTCCCACGAAGGCGATATTGAACATCACAACACACCCATAATGCGTGCAGATTCAGCCGCCTACGATGGCCGCAGTGCCGGGGCAGCATGCGCAGCCACACCCGCTCCCGCCGATGGCAACAGTTGTGAGGACTCCAGCGTCTGTATCAACCCTTGAACAACAAGATCGTTCGGACGCCGGGGGGTGACACCTACCCGTCATGCTGAACATGGGACCCTCTCAAGGCCACCGCCCCCAGCAGGCCGGCGACGGAGCGAGCACCGAAACGCGCGCAGGGACGGCCACGTAGAGGCACGTTGACGTCCCCGGCGTAACCGATGCGGTCCCCTTGCTACATCGCCGGGTCTGCCCGCTCCTGGTCGAGGCGTTTGAGCCGTCGTCAGCGAGGACGACACGAACGCGCTGTGTCACTCGCCCGGTGACGTGCCCGGCGGACGGATCAGGGCTGAACTCGGCATCAGCAGCCGACAGACGCGCCTCACGGTGCTGGACGACGGCTTCCTCCCCGCACCACCAGGAGCCGACCCTGCCGAGCACGGCCCGCGGATTGACCCCTGGCAGCCGCGTACGCCAACAAGACCGATCAGCACGACCGCGCTGCCTGGACCTTGGTCAATCGCTGAGACCAAGACGCACGCAGCACCCTATGGTGCGCCTCTTTCAGCGGCGCCCCGGCCGCCGCAACTGCCGAGGTCCTGTACGTAACCGTGGACCATCCCCGGCAGCCGAGAATTCGCGGACGCCGCCGACCTCCACGGCCGCGCAGGGGCGCGGACCCCGCGGAAGACCCTTTATCACCAGGCCGGATGAGGCTGGAAATGGTTCGATGACCGGCCACTTCAAATTCAGTGAGGTTCCTGCGGTCCCGCGACATTGGGGAGATTCGTTACGTGACACTGTCCGGCTAAGATCATTTGAATAGTAAGGTGTGCCGTCATGAAGACGGAAGCCCTTACGTATTCAAAAGGTTTCAGATGGTCAAGCGGCCTATGTCGACCTTTGGTCGGACAGATTGATTCTCTCGTCTTGATGGTCGGACTATGTGGTATCTATGCCTCTTTTTCGCTACTTCGACATGCGCGCATAGATTCGGCCGGGTATGACCTCGGCATCTTTGATCAGGCCGTCCAGGAGTATTCGCGCTTCAACGCGCCGATCGTGCCGATCAAGGGACCTGGCGTGAACCTTCTTGGAGATCATTTTCATCCGATTCTCGCGACCCTTGCACCGTTTTATTAGATATGGCCGGATGCGCGAATGCTGCTCGTCGCCCAGGCTTTCCTGATCGCAGTGTCAGTGATCCCGGTCGCGAATCTGGCCATCGCCAGACTTGGTCGGCCCACCGGACTCGCCCTGTCCTTGGCCTACGGTCTGTCCTGGGGAATACAGGGAGCGATCGCTTTCGACTTCCATGAGATCGCCTTTGCGGTGCCCCTCCTTGGGTTTGCGGTTGCTCGTTTGATCGAAGGGCGCTGGCGCGCAGCCGTTGCATGGACTCTGCCCCTGCTTCTCGTGAAGGAGGATTTGGGGCTCGTCGTTGCGGCGATCGGACTGTATCTCGTAATAAAGAAACACTACCTTCTCGGTGCAGGCGTGATCGTTATCGGCATCGTCGGTTTCGTGATAACGGTTACGATGCTGATTCCCTACTTTAACCGTAAAAGCCAATATAACTACTGGGGGCAGGTGAGCGATGCAGGTCACCAGAGCATTTTTTGGACGATCATTGATGCGCCTGTAAGCTTGTTCCAGCATCCACAGAAACTCCTGCTCCTGCTATACCTGTCGGCGGTAACGGCATTTTCGGCACTGCGGTCACCCATCATTGTCATCGGCCTGCCTGTCGTGGCATATCGAATTATGTCAACACAATCACCTCAATGGAGCATCGGCGAGGTTCACTACAATGCAATCTTGATGCCGATCGTCTTTTTGGCCATGCTCGACGCGGTGGCGATATTGCAAACAAGTCCATTCTCAGTATCTCGGCGGTACTCTCGTATTGCACCCGCAGCCACGATCGCTATCGGAATCGCCTTACTGCCGTTCTTCTCGTTCCGGAATTTCATCGATCCCGGCTTCTATCGACCTTCGGCACACGTGATCGCGGCACGACACTTGCTTGAGGAGATACCCAGTGGCTCGTCCGTTGCCGCCAGCGACCACCTCGCAGCGCAACTCACGGACAGATGCAGGGTGACCCTCTTCGCGGACGTACATCGGCGCCCCACCACCTGGGTCATAGTCGATAGCAAGCGTCTTGCCGGCGTGCCGGCCCCTGCCGCTGTACAACGAGCCAGGTTGAACGCCCTCCCCTCAGAAGGACTTACTCTCGTAAAAGAGGAGGACGGCATCCTGCTGTTCCATCGAAACTAATCCCTGCGACAGGAGCAGTAAGCCTTTTCTGTGCGCCCAGCAGCGCAGTAGGGGAGGCCGTAACGTAGCGGTGGATCTGGTTGTTCGTAAGCTTTTTCACCGCTTCTCCATGGAAGTCCGGTTCGGGTATCTGTCAGGAGGCTCGGCACCAGGTCGGCGGCTTGGTCTGGAAGTGGGCGGGGTAGAAGCCCAGCGTCACCGGCGCCTGCATGCCCGGCGGCGCCCGCTCCTTGCTGCGGACCTGCCTGCGGTGGCAGCGGACGACCCAGGTCACGTACTCCAGCGTTGAGCGCGACAGCGGCAGCGAAGCACGGTAGAAAAGTCGGCGGGACCTCTGGTCGGGCGGATGGTTGTGGAAGATCACCCGTTATCAGAGGGTTCTTCATGTTCAGAGGTTGCCGCACCGTCCGCGGTCATGCCGTGACCAGCCTGCTCCGTACCACTGCTGAAAAGGCTCACTCCTCCGCGTTCCGGCTGCCCGGCGCCCTGGTGCTAGGGCTCCTCTACAGTGACAGCCGTGGAGCAGGCTGAAGTTGTCGTAAGGAAGCTGCCGGATACCCCTGGCCAGGTACGCACTGGGGCCGTCCTGGATCGCCAAGGTTCCAAGATGCGAGTTCGCTGGGACGACGACGGCAGCGAAGAGGACGTCACCATCACCTGGACTACTACCTTCATGCCTCGAGGGAGTATGCGCCATCAGGCGCTGGTGGATCCGGACACGCTGATCGCGCGCCTCGAAGGCGACCCGACTTCCGTGTTCATGCAGGTGCTTCGTGAGTACGGAACACCTATGACGGCAGTGACGATCAAAGAGAAGTTCAGCAATCTGGGGCTGGACATGGAGATCGTCGACCGGGCGTGGAAGCGGGCACAGGTCAAGCTGCGTACCCAGGAGAACGTGGCGGTCTCCGGCTTGAAGTACAGGTGGAAGGGCAGCAAGGGCAAGACGGCTGCCGGTGAGTCAGCGGACTCGCCGGAGGGTGAAGTCGCGTCCGCCGAGAAGCCCGGAACTCAGCAGCCGATGCCCGAGGAGTCCTCCGAGAGCCCTGGGGCGACCATCGACTCGTCGGCGCAGCCGGAGCAAGCGCCCGGTTCTGCGGAAATGGCAGCTGAGGACTCCCCCCAGGAACCAGCGGCCAAAGAGGCTGGAGGTCCGCTCGTTGACACTTCAGTGTCGCTTGCGGAAGCAATCGCCGCCGTGCTGGGGGACGAACCGGTTCCCGACCTTTCGGTTTACGCGACCAAGCCGTTGACCACCGGATGCCGTCTGGGCGAACTCGGCGATGCCCGGATTGACCGTCTGCTGGCTTCCGTGCATGAAGAGGAGCGACCGCACGCCGTGGCGCTCTTGGCCGCGCTGCCGTGCCCCTCGAAGACGATCGATGCTCGCGGCCTGACCGAGGTGCCCGCTAGTACGTTGCAGGGGGTTCTGGTCGCATCCACGGCAGAGCTTCGTGAAGAGTCCGGCGGTCCGGATTCTTCGGCCGCAGCTGGGTGGCTGCTTCAACGGGCCGGAGATCTACCTCTGGCTCCGCAACTCCTGCCGGCGTTCATCGGGCTTGCCGCGGCCGTCGCAACAGACCCGGGCAAAGACGAGCTGGCGGTTTTGGAGCGTGCCGCCCATGCCCTCTATGGATGGCTGACCCGGATGGCGAGAGAGGAGTGCGAGGCCGTCCTCCCAGAGGCGCTGGCGCGGATCGCCGTCGAACTCCCGCTCACCGTTCGGGGCGGTAGGGCCGCGCTGCTGGCTGCGGTCGGTCGGCTGTGGCCAGAGCGGGTTGCCGATGAGGTTTGGTGGCGGGACGTGACCCTGACAGCTCTGGCGGACTGCGCGACCGGAGTCCTCGGGCGCGTTACCGCACAGCCCGCGGTAGCCGAACGCGTCATAGCGCCGCTCATGGCCCGGGAGCTGGCGAGGATTACCAGCCGGGTCAGACTGGCGAGCCTGCTGGCACTCCCGCACGAGTTCGTGGCCTCCCTTCCCGCAGAGGGTGTTGCGAATGCGTTCAGGCGCGTTGCTGTGGATGACCCGCTCGTTGACTCCTGGGTGGGGGCGTTGACCGAGACCAGCCGAGTGGCGCAGCTGAAGGACGAGGTCGATCTGGTTCAGGCCGAGCTGCAACGAGCACACGGGCGGGCTGACCAGGCCGAGAAGGAGGCCCACGATCTGGCTGTCAGGTGTGAGCAGCTTGAGAAGCTCCTGCGGCAGCAGCATGAACGTTCCGTCGGCATGCGGGCTGCTCAGGAACGCCAGATGCAGATTGACGCTGTCCGGGCGCTAGCCGACCTGGCTGCGGAGGTGGAGGAACTCGCCGTGAGCGGCGCGACGCCCGAAGTTCTGGTCGAGCGCGTCCGCGTCCTGGTTTCGGATCAGGAACTGGAAGCGATTGGCCAGGCGGGTGCCGAGTCGTCGTTCGACTCGGAGGTGCATGAGCCCCTTGTCGGAGCGCCGCAGGCCGGTGAGACCGTCACCGTGTTGCGGCCGGGGTACAGGTGGCGTTCGCAGGAGGAGACACTGCTCTCAAGGGCGCTTGTGAGCTTGGCTCGGCCATGAGTCTTCGCGGCTCGAAGTGATCTGTTCCCTGCCATCGGATGCCGTCCGACTCTTCTCTTCCAGCTCACAGAGGACTACTGTTCAGTCATCGAAATCGTGTGTTAACTCGATTTTCAGACCGGAGGATAGATGGCCCAGGCGGGGGAGCAGGCGGTAGGGATCGACTTCGGCACGTCCACGTCGCTGCTTGCTGTGGGTAGCGGCGTGGGCCCGGTGGACATCGCTCCCCTGGGACGCACCACACGCTCCTTCCCGTCGATCGCCGGGTACCAGCAGGGAAACCTGCTGGTGGGCGAGGCCGCCGAGAACCTGCCCATCGCGCAGGTGATCCGCTCGGTCAAGCGCGCGATCACCGACTGTTCGGAAACCATGGAGATCTCGGACGAGCACGGAACGCGCCGCGTCGATGTGGACGAGGTCATCGTTGCGCTGTTGGCGGAGATCGGAACGCGGGCCAAGGCAGCAGGTCGCCCGCTGGATACGCGGGAACAGGTCCGCCTTGGCTGCCCGGCGATGTGGGATGGCGCGCAGCGGCAGCGGCTGCTGGATCACGCGCAGAATGCGGGCCTGCCGGTAGCGCACTCTACGTTGATCGACGAGCCCATCGCCGCCGGTGTCGCCTGGGTGAGACACCGCTACCTCCAATACGGCGAGCAGGTAGAAGGCCGACTGCTGGTCTTCGACATGGGCGGCGGAACCTTGGACATCGCTGTTCTCGATGTGGTCGGCGGGCCGCATCCGGAGATCTCCGTGCTTTCCGCCCTCGGCGTCCAACTGGCCGGCGACAGGCTGGATACGGCGATTGCCGGCGAGATCACCGAAGAGCTCGCCGGGCAGGGAATCCGGCTCGATGGCCTTCCCGAAGCCAAAACCGTCGAGGCTCTGGTGCTTCGCGAAGCGCGCACGGCCAAGATCCAGTTGACCACGCAAGCGCGACACCGGATCGTCTTCCGCGGGCTTGCCCGGACGCAGTTGCCCATCCTGACCTACACCAGGGAGCAGTTGGAGGAGTGTTTCCGCCCGCAAATGGACCAGGCCATCGGGCTGGTGTGGGCGGCCTTGCGAGCCGCCAAGCTGACAGAACTCGGCGGCCATGCTCCTGACAAGTTGCGCGGCATGAACGGCGACCGCCTTGCCGCGGACATCGACTACGTCCTGTTGGCGGGCGGGATGAGCCGCGTCCCATATGTGGAGCGGCGCATCGGTGAGCTCTTCCCCAACGCGATGATCTACGACGCGGCCGGGGTGGCAGCCGACGAGTTGATCGTCGCGGGTCTGGCCGATCCCGTCGGGTACGACCGACTGAACCTGCACCGTCCGGGATTCGACTTCGTTCTGGAGTACACCGAGAGTGGCCGAAAGATCACGGAGAAGATCTATCCTGCTTACACGCCGTTCTACTCTCCAGAGGAGGCCTGGACGAACTCCTATCTGGGCTTTGAGCGGCGGGGCGATGACTTTCCCGGCCCGAAACGCGGTGAGGGGGTGCTGCGGGTCCGCTCGACTTCCGGCGACTACTTGGCGCTGCGGTACGACGGGGAGACCAAGCACGGACTACGGCTGCAACTCGGCTGGAACATGCTGTTCAAAATTTACTGTGACGGGCAGATTCTGATCACAGACGGTGCTCGCCAGACTCGGAAGTTGCGCGTCCACCAGTGGCCGGTAGTTCGCGGCAATGGTCATGCCGAACTGGTGCTTCAGCGGGTCGATGACGCGCCACCGGTGCCTTCTACCGCCTGGTATCTGGAGAAGGAGTATGCCCCGCCGGGGCTATGAGTACGGCGGCGACCGGCGAGAGGGTGACCCCCAGATTCAGGTGGCGGGCCAGCTCTCCGCGGATATGAAGGCGCTGTTCCCGCAGATTCCGGATACGGCCCTGGTGTAGACGGATGATGCTGTGGTCGCGTCCGTCGGCCCGAAGACGTTCGGTCATGTCCTCGGTCTTGCGCATCTGAATGTCCAGCGAGCCTTCCCTGGCACGGATGCGGCCCTCGACCAGCGCGGTGTTCTCCTGGATGCGGGATCGCTCGGTGAGCATCCGGCGGGCGGACGCCTGCTCACGAGCACGCTGCCATGCCTGCCGCAGCGAGGCCGGTGGTTCGGACGGCCCGTCACCTAGAGTGCCCTCCGCCAAGGCAGTGAGAAGGAGATCACCGACCGCGGGGTCCTCTTCCAGCGTCTCAAGATCGATGGCGGTCGCCCACAGCTCGACCAACGGTCGCAAGCCAGAGGTCTCCGCAAGGTCGATCTTTACCAGGTAGCGACGTCCGTCCTGTATCCCGGGGACGGTCACCGAACCGAAGCGGGGAAGCGCCAGATCTTCCTCGCCCAGGACTTCCAGGGCCAGTTTGACGAGGGGATGTCTCGCGGACAGCAGCTCCATCGGCTCCCTGGCAGCCATGGCAGGTTCAAAGGCGCAGGGCACGGGCGTGCTGTCGTACAGCAGCGTTACGAGCTTTGAAAGCGTGTGGCGGCTGCCATCGCGGTCGATCTGACTGTGGCGCAGCCGGGTGCCGAGTTCCCGGGAGCCGATGAGCTCAAAGACGCCCTGCCGGTTCGGCCCGCGAAGACGGCCGCCGTAACGCTGGAAGAGCTCGTCGAGCAAGCGCCGAATCTCGGCCCGTCCGATGAAACGGCCGTTGGTGGGCCCATCCTCGTTGAGGCCCTCGATCAGTAGGTTATCGATGCCTGAAAGGTTGGCCTCCGAGGCGCGCAGGGCTTCCGCGTCGTGGGTCCGTTGCTCCAAGGCAACCGAGATCCGCTCGACCTCACGATTACGACCCGCGGCGTCGAGCCGGGGATCGAGAATCCTCTTGTGTATGTCGCCGAACTCGTCGCGCAAGATCGGTTCGAGTGCGCCCACTGAACCTGTGAACACTCCAATCCGGTCATAAAGCCGCTGGAAGATGTCGGTCTCGATGGTGCCGGGGACCTGTATGTTGTAGACGAAGATCTTCTCGTGCTGCTGGCCGAAGCGGTCGACTCGGCCGATCCGCTGTTCGACCCGCATCGGGTTCCACGGCAGGTCGTAGTTGACCAGCACGTTGCAGAACTCGAAGTCCAGCCCTTCCGAACCCACCTCACTGAGCAGGAGCAGGTCGAACTTCCCGGCACGGAAGTCCTTCATGATCTCTTCTCGGGCGGACGGGGACACGAGCCCGTGCATTACCCGCACGCTGAAGTGCTCACTCAGCCGTTCCTCCAGGTAGGCGAGTGTGCCGCGGAAGAAAGAGAAGATCATGACCTGGCGCAGCCCGGCGGCTCGTACCCGGTGCAGTTCTGTGAGCAAGCGGTCGTACTTGGTGTCCCTGGTCACCGGCGTAACCAGGGACTGAAGCTGCTCAAGACCGTCCAGGACTTCGTCTCCCGCATCGTCGAAGTCGTCGATCTCCTGCCGGAAGATATCAGGGTGCTTCTCGTGAAGGGCTCGCTGTGATGCGGGGATGCAGCTGGCCGCCAGCCGCAACGGCATCTGCATGGCGAATCCCGGCGGCGTCCCCATCTCTCGGGCTCGGCGCATGTACCAGGCATAGAGGGCGTCGTAGTAGGCGCGCTCCTCATTCGTCCAGTCGACCTCGATGGCACGCGGCTCGCGAACCGCCTTGCCGTTGGGCACCTCGGCCTTGCGGGTCCGGGTCAGCACACCGCTCAGCATGTTGAGATCAGTGAGCAACCTGCGGGCGCGAGCGACCTCTTCGTGGTTCAGGGGACGCTCCACCCCTAGGAGTTCCCGGAGCAGCCCATAGTCCGGGCGATCGGTGATCGCGGCACCGAATTGCGTGCTGTGCAGACTGTTCAGCTCGGTTAGCAGCTTTCGCGGCTGCCTGCGACCGGTATCAAGGAGTGACTGGGCGACACTGTTCAGGACCTGGTTCGGTTCGAGTTGCCGTTCGAAGACGAGCCGGTCTCCGAAGTTCTGCTCGTCCAGGAGGCTCATGAGGTTGAAAAGGTCGTCGTTACCGAGGTTGAGCGGCGTGGCCGATAGCAGCAGGAGGTAGTCCGCGGCGTCCGCCAACAACCGGCCGAGGGCGTGCGACTTGCTCTCCCGGTTCCGCATGCTGTGCGCCTCGTCGACGATGACCAGGTCGAAGCGTGGGTGAACTTCTGTCAGCCGCTGCAGCACGCTATCGGCTGTGCGCAGGGATTCGAGCGAGATGATCCCCTTCAGTGGTGGATCTTCACCTCGCTCGATGCGATCTGCGAATGCCTCCAGCTGGGCCGGGCTCAGGATCTCGACCGCACGATCGAAGCGACGCGTCATCTCGGCCTGCCACTTCAAGGTCAGGGAAGCCGGTGTGACGATCAGGACGCGTTCCAGCCGCAGCCGCTGTTCCAGTTCGATCCATATGAGGCCCGCCTCGATGGTCTTGCCGAGGCCGACCTCGTCGGCGATCAGCAGCCGTCCGGACGAGCCGTTGAGCAGCTTGAGCACGGGCTTGAACTGATAAGTGCGGAAGACCGTCTTGCTGGAGGCGAAGGAGTACAGGGTGTCGGTGAGTGGATGCCGCAGCTTGGTCCAGGTCAGAGTCAGGCCGATGCCCGCCGCGTCCGCCGGCGGCTGCGTCAACCAGAACGCCGGGTCGCCGGGGTCGCCCTCCACCCGAGTGAGAAGCTGCTCGCTGATCTGCTTGACCACACCGCGGATCTCGACGTCGTACTCGTAGCTACCGAGCACGGCGGAGACACCTTTGACTTGGCCGATGAGCCCGGAGTCCCTGGCTCGAACCATGTCGCCCGCGCTGAACTTGGAGTTGCCGGCGAAAGGAGTAGCGTCCTCCCACTCCATGGTGCGGGTGTAAAACGCCCGCATCAGGTGGCTGTCGTCATCGGTTGATCTCCGTCGGCTGCTCTCGGCTCTGACCGGATCGGGCCCCTCGACCAGGATCAGTGCATGCCAGTCGGAACCTTGCCGGAAGGCATAACCACCTCGATGCAGCGAGTCGAGGTAGCGGCTGGTACCGATCTCCCGTATCTCGCCGGCGAGCGCCAGCACTTCGTCGCGCCGGCCAGCGAGCGTATCGCCGATGACCAGGCAGGTTCTCGGCTGGAGTTCGGCCATCCATGCGTAACCCGCCTCTTGCGGCTCGTATCGCAGGTCGTAAGGGTGCATCGACGACTCCTCCCGCTCCCACCGAAGCCGGCGCGTCGGGTACGTGAAAGAGCACTCTAAGGCCAGATCCAAGTAAATCCGGATGGGGTGACATGGCTGTGACCAGGGCAGTTCACGTTCGTTCGTGGTTGAGCGCACCGAATACACGCAGCGGTTCAGCCGTATGTTGCAGCTAGTCGCCGAGTTGATCGAGAAATCCAAGGTCAAAAGGGGGTGCCGGCCCCGCACCGTCAAGACCGTGCTGGGGGTCGCGACCGGAACGAGCGGCCGAGTGTCTGGACTATGCGAGGACGAGCATCCGGCGGCGGCTCCTCGTCCATAGGGTCCGATGTCGGAGGGCGGCTATAGCATTTGACCACCGGGGACCAGGTGGCGGCCGGTGGGACGTACGTCGATGAGCGGGGTTGGAATGCTCGAAGGTCGGTGGACGACGGTCACGGAGTCCGAGTTCGAGCATGAGCGGCGCGGTCTGGAGGCCATCCGCGGGCAACTGCCGGACGCCGACCCGTGGCGCGCCTGGTCGAACTTCACGTTCACCGCCCACGCCGGCCATATCCGCGAGGTGGACCTGCTCGTCGTCACCCCCGGCGGCGTCCACATGATCGAGCTGAAGAACTGGCATGGCCGGCTGTCCACCGAGAACGGTACCTGGGTGCAGACGACGCCGACCGGGCGCCGCATTCCGCACGGCAACCCGCTGCATCTGGTGAACCAGAAGGCCAAGGAGCTCGCCGGGCTACTGGCCCAGGACGGTGAACGCGTGTGGGTGGGGGCCGGTGTCTGCTTCACCGACTCCTCGTTGCGGGTCCAGCTGCCGCCCGGTGACCGGCACGGCGTGCACACCGTGGAGGAGCTTCTGCGGATGCTTCGCCGTCCCCCGAACGACGAGCGCCGCCGGATCACCGGCCCCCGTTCCCGGGCGATCAAGGCCGCGCTGGAGCGGGTCGGCATCCGCCGCAGCGAGGCGGAGTTCAAGGTGGGCCCGTACCTGCTGGAGAAGAGCGCGTTCGACACCGGCCCGACCTGGGCCGACTACCTGGCCAGGCACAGCGACCTGCACGAGATGGCGCGGGTCCGGATCTACCTGAGCGAACGCGGCTCGGACGCCTCCATCCGCCGCTCGGTGGAGAACGCCGCCCGCCGCGAAGCCGCCGTCCTGCAGAGGTTCCATCATCCGGGCGTCATCCAGCTCAGGCAGTACGACCCGTCCGGCCATTCCGCCGGCCCCGCTCTCATCTTCGACTTCCATCCCGACACGCTGCGGCTGGACGAGTACCTCGTCCGCTACGGCGGCAAGCTGAGCATCCTCGACCGGATGGCCCTGGTCCGGCAGCTCGCCGAGACCGTCCGGTCCGCGCATGCCAGCCGGATTCACCATCGCGCCCTGGCCGCGCGTTCCATTCATGTGATCCCGCGCCCGCGCCGCCGCGGTGACGCGTCCGCAGACGAGGACGCCCGCTGGCTGTCCCCGGCGCTGCAGATCTCCGACTGGCAGATCGCGACGCAGCGGGCCGGGTCGGCGGGCGTGACGCGTTTCGCCCCGACCCGGCTGTCGGCGATCCACGTCTCGGACGGCTCGGACGCCTACCTGGCGCCCGAGCTCACGGCGCCGAACCCCGACCCGGTCGCGCTCGACGTCTACGGCCTCGGCGTGCTGACCTACCTGCTGGCCACGGGCAAACCTCCTGGTGCGGGCCAAGCCGAGGTGCTGGCCCGGTTGGAGGAGAGCGACGGGCTGCGCCCCAGCGCGATCGTCGACGGCCTGTCGGAGGACATCGACCTGCTGGTGCAGGCCGCCACCGCCTACCGTCCGGAGCGGCGGCTCGCGACGGTGGACGAGTTCCTGGAACTGCTGGAGTCCGTCGAGGACGCACTGACCGCGCCGACCCCCACCACAGATCCGGGTTCCGCGCCCATTCCGGAGAAGGATCCGCTGGAGGCCGTCCCCGGTGATGTGCTGGCCGGCCGCTGGGAGGTCCGGCGGCGGCTGGGCACCGGCTCGACCAGCCGCGCCTTCCTCGTCCGCGATCTGCACGCCGATCCGGCGGCCCGGGGCGGTCGCGCGCTGGCCGTCCTGAAGGTCGCGCTGTCGGACGCGCGGGCTGCGATCCTGGTCCGCGAGGCCGAGGTCATGGGACGGCTGCGTGCCGACTCCGGGGTGATCCGCCTGGTCGAACCTGAGCCGCTGGCGATCGCCGGCCGCACCGTGCTGGCCCTGGAGTACGTCGGTGACGAGCGGGTCGCCGACGAGCAGCCCGGCCAGGGGTCCCGGCACCGTCAGGAGACCGTGGCCCGCGAGCTGCGCGAACGCGGACGCCTGCAGATCGACCAGCTTGAGGCGTACGGCGACTACCTGTTCGGCGCGGTCGATTTCCTGGAGGGTGAGGGCGTCTGGCACCGCGACATCAAGCCCGACAACATCGCGATCCGGATCCGCCCGAACCGCACCCGCGAACTCGTTCTGATCGACTTCTCGCTGGCCGGCTACCCCGTCCAGGAGACCGAGGCGGGCACCGAGGGCTATCTGGACCCGTTCATCGGCGGACTGACCCGTTCGGTGTACGACGCCCATGCCGAGCGGTATGCGGTCGCCGTCACCCTGCATCAGATGGCATCGGGTGAGCTGCCCAAGTGGGGCGACGGCAAGGTGTCGCCGAGGCAGTTGGACGCGGAGGAGTGGCCCTACCCCACCATCGCCGCCGACGCGTTCGACCCGGCCGTCCGCGACGCCCTGGTCGCGTTCTTCCGCAAGGCCCTGCACAGGGACGCCGCGCAGCGCTTCCCCGAGCTCAAACCGATGCGGGACGCCTGGAAGAAGATCTTCCTGGATCTCTCCGAGAGCGTCCCGTCCACCTTCCCCGGCAGCCGCCACCCGGCGCCCGCGGGCGCGGCGGCCGGCATCGCCGACGCCGAACCGGAGAGCGCGCAGCGGCAGCGCGACAAGCGCGCCGAGCAGGCGACGCGCGAGACGCATCTGTCGGCGGCCGGCCTCACCCCCGCCGCCGAGTCGTTCCTGTACGGCCTCGGCATCACGACCGTCGGCGAGTTGCTCGATTACAGCCGGCGCAACCTCGTCAACGGTCCCGGCCTCGGCCCCAAGACCCGCACCGAAATCCAGGCTCGGCAGCGTCAATGGGCCGAGCGCCTCGGCCGGGCGCCGCGGTCGCCGCTGACGCCCGAGGGCCGCAAGGCCGCGGCGAAGGAGCTGAGCGAGGCCGAGTCGTCGCTGGTCGACTCGGTGGGGACGGGCGATTACGCCGATGCGCTGCCGGGCCGCGTGCTGCGCACGGTCAGCCTCGACGCGCTGGCGGCGCTGCTGGTGCCGAAGCTGAAGGCGGACGGTTCGAACCGCAACGAGGTCGAGATCGTGCGGCTGCTGCTGCGCCTGCCGGACGAAACCGGTCAGTTGCCGGCGATCCCGGTGTGGCCGACGCAGGCGAAGGTGGCCGGGCCGCTGGACATCAGCCGGGGCCGGGTCCCGCAGGTGCTGAAGGAGCAGCGCAAGCGCTGGCGCAGGGTGGCCGCGGTGAAGGAGCTGCGCGCGGAGATCCTGGAGCTGCTGGCCGGGTTCGGCCGGGTCGCGTCCGCCGCCGAGATCGCCGAACTGCTCACCGTCCGCCGCGGCACCGAGTTCCAGTCGCCCGTGCTGCGCCGCGCGCTGGGCCTGGCCGCGGTTCGTGCGGTGGTCGAGGCGGAGCAGTACGACCCGGAGAACAGCGCGTTCCGCCACACCCCCAACCGCGACGACGACGGCGACGCGGCGGGCGGTGGCCTGCTGGCCTTGGAAGTCGGCGAGGACGACGGTCCCGACACCCCGTCGGCGCCGGGCCTGCTCGACTACGCCGTGCGGCTGGGCAAGGTCGCCGACCGTTTCGCCCGCCTCGACACGCTGCCGACGGCCGCGACCGTCATGGGCGAACTCGGCGCGATCAGCCCGCCGCCCGGCGCGATCGACTGGGACGAGCGCCGCACGGTCGAGATCGCCGTCGCCGCCTCCAAGAACGCCGCCGTCACCCCGCGGCTGGAGATCTACCCGCGTGACCTGCCGCTGGTGCGGGCGCTGCGCCTCACCCAGGCGGGACTGGTGCGGCTGATCCCCGGCGTCCCGGAGGAGCACCAGCCCGGCCTGACCGCCGAGGAGATCCACAATCGGGTCCTGACGCGTTTCCCCCGCTTCAACGACACCGGCGACCGGCTGCCGGACGACGGCCGGCTGACCAGGGCGCTGCGCGAGGCCGGTTTCGACCTCACCCCGTCCGAACGCCGCGACACCGGCACCCGCCGGTACCTGCCGGCCGGCCTGGACATCGCCTCCAGCTACGTCACCGCCCTGGCCGCCCGCCGCTCCACCCGCAAGGGCGGCGCGGCCCGCTACTCCGACGACCCGATGATGGCGGCCGCCGCCGCGGCCGAGGAGCGCCTGGAGTCGTCCGTCCAGCGCGACGGATTCCGGGTGCTGACCGTCCGCGCGGGCCTGAGCGGGGAGGCGGTGGCGGAGCTGTCCGGCGCCCGTTTCGGTGCCGAGCCGCTGTCGGTGACGGACCTGTTCCTGCGCATCCTGCACGAGCTGGTTCCGCCCGGCACCAAGCCGACCTGGGAGACGATCCTGCGCGCGGACGCCGCCGAACCCGGCAGCAAGGCGGCGATGAGGTTCAGCGAGTACACGCGGACGGCGTGGGGCCGCCTGGAACCGGTGATCCGTGACCGGATGGCATCGGGCACCGGACCGCTGCTGCTGACCGACACCACGGCGTTCGCCCGTTACCAGGCGATGGGCTCGCTCGCCTCGCTGGCCGCCGCGGCCCGGAGGGGCGGCCGGGGCCTGTGGCTGCTGTGCCCGCAGGGCGACCCGTTCCGCGAGCCCCGTCTCGCCACCGTCGCCGTCCCCTACCAGGACGCACTGGGCGAATGGATCCAGCTACCCGACTCCTGGATCAGCAACGCGCACCGCGCCGCCTGACCCCGGGGGCGCTCACCGAACTCGCGTTCCCGAGCATCACCGCCGTGCCGATCACTACCGGGTCAGTTTTCTTGCTCAGACGCGTTCGCCGTGTTCGAGGTAGCGGGTGCT
>NZ_BCQQ01000009.1 GCF_001552155.1 Actinomadura formosensis NBRC 14204
GGGCAGGGGGCCGTGCGCCAGAGCGGCCCCCTGCCGGTCAGGGGGAGGGGGGCGGGTGGGGCGAGTCCGGGCCTTCCCAGCCCTGATGGGTGATCGCGAAGACCTGGGCGGTGTTCGCCGTGACGCGCAGCTGGCGGGGGAGGCGGGCCCGGTCGAGGACGATGCCGCAAGCGGCATCTGCGGCTTGGCCGCGTGGCCGAGGCGGGCATGGAGCGGGCCGGGCGGTGGCGTTCGCGGCCGAGGTCACCGGGTTGGACATGGCCGGTGCTACAGATCAGTACGGCCGCGGCCGGCTCCCTGAACGGTTCGCTCAGGGAGCCGGTCATGGCTGCGACCTTTCATCGTGGTCGTGGGGGGACCGTCTGCGGCACCCCGGCAGCCGGTCCGCCGGTGGTGAAGGGCAGCGGTCTGGCGTCGGCCCGCCACGTGCGCGATCCGGTCGGCCGGTGAGGCCGGTGCCGGTGTCCGGCGGCCGGTGCGGGGGCGGCGGGGCGCCGCCCCCGCGGCCTGGCCGGACGTGATGGGGGTGTCATCCGGAGGCGGCGCGCTGGGGGACCCGGGCCGCCATCGGTGATTCCGGTTCGGGCTGATCCTCGGGCAGCAGCACTTCGACATGCTCGACGCCGTTCTTGCGCTGCTGGTCGGCCCACTGCTCCACCTGGTTGCGGCAGGTGTGGTCGAGATGGGACACCCCGGCCAGGTCGATGTAGGTGCGGGGATGCCCTTCGAGCGAGGCGAGGGCGTCGGCCAGGTGCGGCAGCCGCATGAACGTCCCGTTACCGCGCATCACCAGCCAGGCGGCGCCGTCGCCGTCGATGGTCTTGTGCAGGCTGATCCGCGACAGCCGCAGGGCGGCGAGGATGACCGCGACGGCCAGGCCGGCCATCACGCCTTCGAGGAGGTTGGTGAAGAAGATGACGACCGTGGTGATGATCATCACGGCGCCCTCGCCGCGGTCGGTCTGCCACATCTTCGCGAACGCCTTCGGGTTGAACAGCTTCCAGCCGACGTGCCCCAGGATGCCCGCGAGCACGCCGAGCGGGATCAGGCCGAGCAGGCCGGGGAGCAGCAGCACGAACCCCAGCAGCCATACGCCGTGCAGGATGCGCGACAGCTTGGTCCGGGCGCCGGCGACCACGTTGGTCGTGCTGCGGGCGATCACGGCGGTCAGGGGCAGCGCGCCGAGCAGTCCCGCGATGGTGTTGCCGACCCCCTGGGCGATCATCTCGGCGTTGAAACGCGTGCGCGGCCCGTTGTGCATCCGGTCCACGGCGGACGCGCTGAACAGGCTCTCCGCGGAGGCGATCACGGTGAAGGTGATCACCAGGGTGATCATCTCGGGGTGGGCGAGGCCCGTGAAGTCGGAGAGTCCGGGCAGCTGCATCGAGGCGAACACGTTGTGGACCACCACCCGGTGCACCTCGACGCCGGGAATCGCCGCGATCAGCGACCCCAGGATGACCGCCGCGAGCGGGGCCGGGAACTTGCTGACCGGCTTGGGGACCCGGTGCCACTGGCTGCACAGGGCGATCGTGCCGAGGCCCAGTGCCAGCGCCGTGAGCTGGGACGGGTTGCTGAGGACGTCGGAGGCCAGCCCGGGGAGGCTGGTGAAGTTCGCCAGCGGGGATCCGTGCTGCTTGGAGTCGGCCATCGCGTAGGTCTGGCTGAGCAGCAGCGGCAGGCCGATGCCGGCGAGCATGCCCAGCACGACCGAGAGCGAGATGGCCTGGAACAGCCGGCCGGCCTTGCAGACTCCGAGGATGATCTGCAGCACCCCGGCGGCGAGCACGATGGGGCCGATGGCCCCCACACCGTGCTTGGTGACCGTCTCCAGAACCAGCGTGGCCAGACCCGCGGCCGGCCCGCTGACCTGGAGGGAACTGCCCGGCAGGAACCCGACGATCAGGCCGCCGACGATGCCGGTGATGATGCCGAGCGCCGGTGGGACGCCGGACGCGGCGGCGATGCCGATGCACAGCGGCAGGGCCACCAGGAAGACGACGATGGAGGCGGCGAAGTCCGTGCCCAGCACCGACGCTCTGCTCGGCTTGTCCGAATCAGCCCCCGGAGTATTTCGATTCCCGGCTCTGGGGTGGGCGTGGCGCCCGGCGCTCTGCGGGGAGGTCGACATGCATGCTCCTTTTCCTTGTTGCTTCACGTGGTGGCCGATTCACCGTTCCTGCACCTTGGGTGCGGAAGATGAACCGGCGGTGAATCCGGGATGAGAGCGTCTTCATCTGGAATGTGCGAAGCCCGGGAAAATGGGTGCTAGCTGCGCCGACCACGGTCCGTACAGTTTCGGTGACCTCAACATGGGGTCTCACAATCTGAAATGCATGGAGTCATTTTTTTGCTGAGGTCATGGTGAGAGCGGGTTTTCGATGGCGGCCCCGTTCGAGATGAGCGAATCCTCATCCATGGCTCATCACAGGCTTATCTCGCCCGGCCACGTTCTGGAGGTGGCAAACGACTACCTACGAGTCGGGACAGAGGTATGAAAGAGATCTATGAAGGGGCCCGGGCGTTCCGTCACCGGATCGGCGGGAACCGGGAGCACTACGCCAAACTGGCGTCCGGCCAGTCCCCCAAGGCGTTGTTCATCGCCTGCTCGGACTCGCGGGTGGTCCCCGCGCACATCACCGGCGTGGGGCCGGGTGAGCTGTTCGAGCTGCGGACCGCCGGCAACATCGTGCCGCCCTACCGCCCCCGCGTCCCCACCGGGGAGGCCGCCACCATCGAGTACGCGGTCCAGGTGCTCAAGGTCGGCAACATCGTGGTCTGCGGCCACTCCCACTGCGGAGCGGTGGGCGCGCTCGTCCGCGGCGACGACCTGTCCGGGCTACCCGAGGTCGCCGGCTGGCTGGAGCAGGCCAAGCCGGGCCTGAACGGCGTGCTGGGCACGAGCCCCAGCGATCCGGCGCTGCCCGAGTCGGTGCAGCGGAACGTGATCGCCCAGGTGAAGACGCTGTACGCCTACCCGCACGTCCGGCTCGCGATTGAGGACGGACGGCTGCGGATCCACGGCTGGTACTACGAGGTGGACAGCGGGACGGTGTGGGGGCTGGACGCCACCGGCACCACCTTCCACCGCCTGTGAGGCGGTCTCTTTGACCGCCGTGGTCCCGGGTCGACCAACCCCCCCGCTATCGGTCCCCGGGACCACGGCATCGCCCGTCCTCGGTGGGCCTCACCGCCGCCGACGGCGGCGCGCACGTCGATGTTCGCTTTTTCGAGCCGGAGCCACCCATGGGATGTCCAGGACGAAGAGCGCCCCGCCCCCCTCGGCTGCATCCGCCCGGACGGTGCCTGAATGGGCGGTGGCTATTTCCCGGACGATGGCCAGACCAAGGCCCGTGCCATTGTGGTTTGACGAGTCGCCGCGGGCCCCGGCCTGGGTGAAACGTTCAAAGATGCGTTCCCGGTCCGCCGGTTCCACTCCCGGCCCCTCGTCCTGGACCCACAGCAGTACCCGGCCGTCCCGCGTGGCGGAGCCGATCTCCACCCGGTCGCCGTCGCGGGTGTGCTGCACCGCGTTGAACGCCAACTGCATCAGGGCCTGGGTGAGCCGCTGCCCGTCCGCGATGATGTCCCCCTCGGCGACCGAGGCCAGCCGCCATTTCCGCGAGCCGAGCGCATGCGCCTTGGCGAGGGCCTCGACGGTGAGGTCGGTGAGGTTCACCACCTCGGGGGTCAGGAAGTCCGGACGCTCCGCCTGGGCCAGCATCAGCAGGTCGCCGACGATGCGTCCCATCCGGTCCAGCTCGTCCAGAACCAGTTCTTGCACCGCGGCACGCTCACGGGGGTCCTCGCCCATCAGCTCGATATGCCCGCGGATCACCGTGATCGGTGTGCGCAGCTCATGCCCGGCATCGTTCATGAACTGGCGCTGCACGGTGAACGCCTGTTCCAGCCTGTCGAGCATGTGGTTGAACGTGCGCGCCAGCGCCGCGACATCGTCTCTTCCGCTGATCTCCAGCCGCCGGGTCAGATCCGATGACTCCCCGATCCGCTCGGCCGTCCTGCGGACCAGCCGGATCGGTGCCAGCACCTGGCCCGCCACGCTCCAGCTGATGGCCCCCGCCACTCCCAGCGCACCGAAACCGGTGAGCGCCAAGACCCGCGTCGCCTGCAGGACTTCGTCGTGCCGGCCGTTCCAGAAGGAGATGAGCACCAGCCGGGCGTCATGCGGATCGCCGCTGATCTGCACCGGTATCACCGCGTACCGGACGCGTCCGGCGGGCGAGTCGAGCCAGCCGAGCTGCGTGCCCCGGACCGCGGCGAACCGCGCCACCACCGCCTTGTCCCTGTCCAGTCTCGGGGACGGCGCGTGGAGGCTTCGCCGGTCCACCCGCCCGTCCACGATGCTGAAGAACGTCATGCTCCGGCTCGGCAGATGAGCGGCCAGGAACGCGGCGATCAGGCCCGCGCCCGTGGCGTAGCGCCGGCCCGTCACCGGGTCGCGGGTGGTGACCGCGAAACGGCGGAACTCATCGGCCTCCTGGCGCAGCTCGGCCACCACCCGGGCGTCGAGCTGGCCGCTCAGGATCACCGCGCTGCCCACGATGGACACCACCAGAGAGGCCCCGACCAGCAGCAGCATCCATCCGACGATCCGGACGCGCGCGCTCACCGGCCACCTGAGTACCCGCTCAGCCGTTATGGATGACATCGCCACCGCCCCTGACCAGCAGCGTCCGGCTCGGAGACGGTGGACAGGAAGGGGGCGGTATCGGCCGTCTCCACTGGCTCAGGGCCGGTGTCGTCGAATGCCGCGACGGCCGGTTCGCCGGTGGGGAGCACTGCGGCTCCGGCGAAGCGGACGCCTCCCGCAGCGGTATGCGGCGGTCCGGCGGGGCAACGTTGGGGCCGCCCATGTCACCTGACAGCACGACGACCGAGCCGAACGGCGATGGCGGGGCCGGCCGTTTGTCCAGGAAACCCGTGGTCCCCGCGAGCGGCACATGAAGGAGGATCGCGGTGATCACCAAACCGCGCTTACGAGACCTCATTCGGCCAGTTTTGCAGCAAAAGACACCGAACCGGTGAGAATTAGATGAAAATGCCTTCATCTTCGCAAGGTGAGCCTTGCCGAACTCCGCTTGGCGGAAGATGAATTATTTTCTTCGGCTGACTACAGATGATGAATGCGTAAGGATGCCTGTCATTGACCTGCCGATAGAGTGGCAGGGGTCGACGGGGCTATGCCGGCGGTGGGGGGATATCCCGATGGTGGTGGGCTGCCCGGGGCCGGGTTGTCTCCGCATGAGGCGGCGCTGAAATGACCGCTTCCGGCCAGTCCGGTACCGGGACGGTGCCGCATGACCGCGATCAGGACGGCGGCCGGTCGCGTTGGGCGTGCCAGCGGTCGATGAGGGCGGGGAACTCGCGGAACATGAACCCGTGGAAGTCGCGCATCTCGGTGAGGCGCCGGGCGGCGGGGGTGTCCTCGCCCGCGGCTTCGAGCATGGTCTGGACCATCGCGCGCTGGACGGGCTGTCCCTCGACGTCCACGCGGGGGAGGTGTTCGGCTTCCTCGGCCTCGACCCGGGAGGGAGGATCGGCAAACTGTCCAAGGGGAACCGGCAGAAGGTCGGCCTGGTCCAGGCGTTCATGCACGAGCCGGAACTGCTCATCCTGGACGAGCCGACCTCCGCGTCGGCGCCCGCCGGCGGGCGCGCGTGACCTTCGCCGCCCCGGCGGCGTCCGCTCCGTGCTGGTTTCGTGGACGGTCGTCCGCCGGTGAAGGGGCGCGGGCACAAGAAGGCCGGGGCCTGGGCAGATGGAAGCCGCGCGGCGGGGAGGCACGGGGGAGCCTCCCCGCCGCGCGGCGGCTTCGGGTCATCGGCGTGTCCGGGCCTTGAGGATCGTCCGGATGAGGGCGTCCGGGGTCTCGGCGCTGACGATCCTCCATTGGGGTTCGTCGGGGACGATCGCCCACCATGCGCAGGTGAGGGGACCCCACCAGCAGATGACACCCGCGAACCGCTGTTGCACCTCGGCGATCGTCGGCGCGTGGGACGGGTCCGGTTCGGCCGGGGGAGTGGGGGAGGGGACCCCGCCCGCTCGCGTCTGGTGTGACCGGGCGGCGCGTACGGCGGTCACGTACCGGATGAGGATCCGAGTGATCTGCTCGGCCGCGCTGGTCGGCCTGGTATGCGGCGCGAGGTACTCGCCCGTGCTCGACCTGTAACACCAGATGTCGGGTGTCAGTCCGGGCACGAGCGTGATGCTCTCGCCGAACTGCGGGACGTCCGGGGCGAACACGCGGAGGAGCGGGTGCGGCCCGTCGTATCGGGGGACGGGCTTCCAGCCTTTGCGGGCGACTTCCTCCGCAAGTCGGTCGAGATGCACCGTAATGGAGGAAAAGGGAACGGCCGGGGGCATCCAGAGCTTGGCCTCGATCAATCCCATTACTGACGCCCCCGCTCAGTGGAGGTCGATGTCCTCTTGACGGATGCGCGATTGAGTTCGACGGTGAGCGCCTCGCGAAGCTCTTCTGCGGTGTTGCGTATGACGGTCGGATCCACACCGGCCTTTGGGTCGTGCAGAGTGGCGACCCAATCGCCGAGCTTTCCGTCGTAGCGTGTTGCGCGCCAGATGCGGTGCCCTTGGAACTCCTCACGGAGTCGGGCCAACGCCTGGTCAGCGGGGTGGTCTGGCGTGTCCATGATCGATTGAACTTTCGGTGCGATTTCTCTCCGTTACCACCCCCAAGCTTGCTGTGATCGGGTTATCGTCTGGAAGAGCAAGACGCACAGCGAAAGAAACTCCCCCGCGTGCGGTTGGAAAACCGTGCTGCTTTATGATCTTGGAGGATTTCATGCCCCGTCGCCCCCGCGACCCCGGCGTTCCCTCCTCGCCGACCGAGTACTACGGTACCGAGCTACGTGCATATCGGGAAAACGCCGGTATGTCCCGTCCACAGCTCGCCAAGAGGATCGGCTACAGCCCTCAGTGGATCGGCCAGATCGAGGCGGGCAAATACGCACCTTCCGAGGAATTCGCCCGGGACTGCGACGGCTTCTTCAAGACGAACGGGACGTTCCTCCGCATCTGGGAGTGATCCAGGAGCTCGGCAAGCTCCAGGTCCTGCCCCCGGCTTTCGGCCCTATGCCGAGGCTGAGCACGAGGCGTCCTCGGTGAAGGCATTCGCTCCCTTGCTCATCCCCGGGTTGTTGCAGACGCCCGAGTACGCCCGAACGGTTCTGGAGGTGGGGCAACGGGCTGAGAAGTTCGAGGAACTGCTTACAGTCCGCATGGAGCGCCAGGCGCTGTTGACCCGAGCGGACGCGCCGTGGCTCCTCTTCGTGTTGAGTGACCACGTACTCCGGCGACAGGTGGGCAGCTCTGAGGTGATGCGTGGGCAACTTGAGCGGCTCCTGAGCTTGGCGAGCGAACCGCACATTTCGTGTGTCCGCTCTCGGTGACGCGCCCCTCGCCACCGTCCCGAAGCGAAGCTCCACCGCACTCGCGTCCGGAGGGGGAGGGGCCAGGGCCGCCGCCAACGCCGGACCGGCCAGCCTGCGACTGCCGGGGATCGTGCTGGGAGTCGGCCTTGGCGGCTTCGTCGACGGGATCATGAGGCCGGGCAATACGACGGACACCGGCCTCCACGGCTGCGAGGCGCTCGTGGCCGATGGGCGTCTCGAACCGCGCCCCCTGCCGGGCAGGGAACAGCACCGCCTTCCGCCCGTGACGCCAGGGCTGCCCGCGGAAATCCGCTGCCGGGCGGCTCAGGAGATGTCGATGAGGGTGAGGAGGGAGAGTTCCTGCCGCTCCAACTCCCACAGTGCGCGTCCCGATGCCCTGAGACGACCCGCCTGGCGTTCGACCATGGCCTCGTAGACCTGCCGTGCGGCGCGTCCGTTGCCGAAGGAGGCGTCGCGGTTCTCCAGCTCGAAGTAGGAGAACAGCCCGCTCTTGGCCTCCGGGGTGAGGAAGTAGCCGTCGCGGGCGGCGTGCAGGCCGACGATCTCCACCAGTTCCGCCGAGGTGTAGTCCTCGAACGCGATGGTGCGCGTGAACCGCGAGCGCAGCCCCGGATTGGACGAGAGGAAGTCCTGCATCTCCGTCTCGTAGCCGGCGACGATGACCACGACGTCGTCGCGGTGGTCCTCCATGAGCTTGACCAGGACATCGATCGCCTCGCGGCCGAAGTCGCGGCCGGAGTCGGAGCGGGCCAGGGCGTACGCCTCGTCGATGAACAGGACGCCGCCCCGCGCGCTGTCGAACTTCTCTCTTGTCTTCCTGGAGGTCTCACCGATGTACTGGCCCACCAGATCGGGACGCGCGACCTCGACGATATGGCCTTTGCTGACGACCTTGAGCGCCGCCAGGATGCGGCCGTACAGCCGCGCGACGGTGGTCTTGCCGGTCCCCGGGGGGCCGGTGAACACCAGGTGGTGCCCGGGGTTGGGCACGCGCAGGCCGAGGCGGGACCGCTGCAAACCGACCTCGATGGCATCGACGATGGTGCTGACCTGACCCTTGACCCCCGCGAGGCCGATCATCTGCTCAAGTTCCCGCAGGAGCGTTCCCACGTCCTCGCGGCTCCCCGGCTCGCGGGCCCCCGGCAGGTCGTCCCGGCCGTCCGACCACGGCGGCAGAGGTTTGCGGCGCGGACGATCCGGGTCGCTGAAGGCGGTGCTCGCCCAGAGGCCGTCGGGCGCGAGCCGATAGGGCAGCGGGGCCTGCTGATCGTGGTACTCGGGGCTGCACGTCGCGAACGGGCCGTCGGAGGACAGCAGGACGTCCATGTGGGGGGTGGCGTGGTGGGTCAGCCAGGTGGACATCCCCAGAGCCCCCTCATGCCGGTAGTGCTCCCAGGTCTCCCACAGCGCGGTGATCCTCAAGATCGCCTCGGCGTGCTTCCACCACTGCGCGCACCACCGGAACTTGTCCCCGACCCTTCGCCGGTACATGGGGGCCAGGAACTCGACGAAGAACTCTTCCGGATCGTGGAAGTGGGGCTCGCAGGCCGCCGCTGCGGACTGCTCGTCGGTGTCGGGCGCAGAATCCGCCTGTTCGGGCGGAGAGGCGGTGTGACCTGCCGGGCCGTGGTCGTCGATGGGCAACTGACCTCCGAATCGACGCAAGTTCGGGGAGCGCCAAAGATGATAACCAGGTTGAAAGCGCAGGGTCCGGCGAGTCGTGGTTTTGGTGGCCGCCGGCGGGCTTCGGCAGGCGGAGGGTTTCCGGGCGACTCCGCGGTAGCCGGCGACCTCGGAGGGTTCACCGGTGGCGCGGGTGAGGGCCGGGCGGCTGCCCGCGCGGGGGCGTTCAGCAGGCGCATGACGATCCGGTGAACCTTTTCGGCAGGTCAGGAGGGTGGGCCCGCCGGGCCGAAGCGGCGGCGGGTGGGGTCCTCGATCGTGCCGCCCAGCCGGTTCTCGAAGGTGCGGCGCCAGTTGTGGCCGAGTTCGGGCACGAGGAGCGCCCGGATGGCCGGCAGGTCGCGTTTGTCGTGGTGCATGAGGCGGTTGGCCTCGGCGAGGGTGGCCGACGGGTGGAGGCGGTCGATCAGGTCGATCCGGTCTCCCGCGCGGACCCGGCCCTCCTGGAGGACCCGCGTGTAGAAACCGGTCCGCCCGCAGCGTTCGAACCACAGCGGCAGTTCCCCGGCGCCGTACCGGGCGGCGAGGCGGTAGCAGGGGTTGCGCGGAAGGCTGACCTGGAGCACGGCGCCGCCGGCGCGGAGCACGTCGCCGATGCAGACCTCGTGCTCGTCCAGCCCCGAGGTGGTGAGGTTCTCGCCGAAGGCCGGCCGGTCGAGACGGCGGCCGAGCAGCCGCTCGTAGTGGCGGTAGTGCTCGGAAGGGAAGACGCAGACCGCCTTGTCCGGTCCTCCGTGCTTGACGCGGTCGCCCTGCTCGTCGCCCGCCAGACCGAGCGCGGTGACCATGACCGGCGCGTCGATGGGCTTCTTGGCGAACGCGCTGCGGATGGTGCGGCCCCGGTACGGGAGGTCCCCGGCGGTACCGGCACTGACGGTCAGGACCCGGGCACCGGATCGAGCCTCCATCACGTCCTCCGTAGGTAGGAGTCGAACAGCGGCGCGGCCACCGGGGCCGCGACCAGCAGCAACTCGGTGTCCGCGGCGCCGGCGGCGGCCAGCCGGTGCGGGATCTGCGCATCGAACTGCGCCGCGTCACCGGGATCGAGTACCTCGTTCCCGCCGCCGAGGGACAGCGACAGCCGTCCCGACAGGACGTACAGCCACTCCTGGCCCGCGTGCTCGTACATCTGGTCCGGCTTGTGTCCGGCCGGGACGGTCACCCGCATGGCCTCCAGCCCGCCGCCGGCCGCGGGCGGGGTGAGCGGCCGGAACCGCAGCCCGTTGCCGTGTTCCTCCCGGACCCGGGTGCCGCGCACGACGAAGCCGCCGCCCGCCTCGTCCCGGCCCACCAGTTCCGACACGGCGACGCCGAACGCCCGTGCCAGGCTCATCAACGCCGCGAGGGAGGGCTGCCGCTCACCGCTCTCCAGGCGTCCCAGGTACGCCTTGGAAAGGCCGGTCGCGTCCGACAGGCGTTCCAGCGTCCACCCGTGCCGCCTGCGCAGCCGCCGGATCCGCCCGGGGATCTCGGCTATTTCCTGAGCGACCGGGTCGCGTGGGTCCGACATGCCTCCACGGTAACCCGGCGTCGCCTTGCAGGCGAAATATTTCGCCTGCAAGGCGACGCCGGGTTCGTGGACGGCGACTTCAGCCCGGCCATGGCCGCCTCGGGGCCGAAGGTCTCGATCGTCAGCCCAGGCGGGCCTCGATGGCCTCGATGATCCGCGGGCGCAGTTCCGCGGCGGGGATGACGGCGTCCACGGAGCCGACCTCGACCGCGCGCCGGATGTCGTGCACGCGGTCGAACTCCGCGGCGACCTCGCCGAGCTTCTCCGCGCGGACCGAGGCGCGAAGCTCGTCGAGTTCCGCGGTCAGCGCGGCGCGGCCGGGACCGGTGGCGGCCGCGACCCGGGCCTCCAGGTCCCGGACGCGGGGGTCGGCCGCGGTGCGGGCGTTGACCTCGCCGGAGAACACCACCGCCGCGGCGGGCGCGCCGCCGAGCACCGAGGCGAACGAGCCCTCCAGCGCGAGGACGGTCATGTTCGGGTTCAGCGCCTTGGAGAACACCACGAACGCGCCGCCGTGGTACCGGGAGATCACACAGAACACGATGGGACCGCGGAAGTTCACGATCGCGCGGCCGATCTCGGCGCCGTACTCCAGTTGCAGTTTCCGCAGCGACTCCGGCGAGCCGTCGAAGCCCGACAGGTTCGCCAGCACCACCAGCGGCCGGTTCCCGCTGGCCGCGTTGATCGCCCGCGCGGCCTTCTTCGACGACTGCGGGAACAGCGTGCCCGCGGTGTAGGCGTCCGGGCCGTCGGTGGGCGGGAAACCGCGCCGCGGCACCGCACGCGACTCGATGCCGAGCAGGCACACCGGCATGCCGCCGAGATGCACGTCCTGCACCACCGCGGTCTCCGCGTCGGCCATGCCCGCCCAGCGTTCCAGGACCGGATGGTCCTGGTCGGAGAGCGCCCGCATCACGGCCCGGATGTCGAACGGCTTCTTGCGGTCCGGGTTGGCCGCGGCGGAGAAGATCTCGCCGACGGTGGTGAAGTCGCTGCCCTCCACGGTGTGCGGGAAGTCGGAGACGTCGCGGTCGACGGGGTCGGTCGTCGTCGCGCGGCGCGGCGCCTGCTCGCCGGGCGCGACGTAGGTGTGGTCGTAGTACGACATCAGCACGTCCCGCGCGGCGACCAGGTTCGGCGCCCAGTACTGCGCCTGCCCGTTCGGGCCCATCACCCGGTCGTAGCCGCCGATGCCGAAGTTGTCCTCGGCCGACACACCGCCGGAGAAGTCGAGCGACTGCTTGCCGGTGAGCACCATCGCCGAGTCCGGCGTCATCACGAGGACGCCCTTGGTGTGCATGAGCATCGTCGCCTCGGCGTTCCAGTACGGCTGCGCGCCGACGTTGATGCCCGCGACCACGACGTTGATCTCGCCGCCGTCCTGCGTGAACTCGACGATCCGCTTGAGCGCCGCCGCCACCCAGTCCATGTTCTCGGTGCCCGACTCCATGGAGATCCGGGCGCCGGCGGACAGCGCGTACCACTCCAGCGGCACCCGCATCCGCTCGGCCAGGTCCAGCGCGGCGATCACCCGGCGGCACTCCGGCTCCGACAGCGCGCCGAGCGACTTCGTCGGGTCGCCGAGCAGGACGACCCGAGTGACGCCCCGCGGGTGGCGCGGGGTCGGCGTGGTGACGACACCCGCGACGATCGCCGCGCTGTTGCGGCCCTTCGGCCGGTCGACCGGCACCAGCGCGTGGTCGTCATCGAGGTCGTACTCGGCGAAGTCGCCGAGCACCTCGGTCAGCTCGTACGGGTACACCGTGTTGCGGCTGCTCGCGCGCAGCACCTTCTGCCGGTAGCCGTCGACCGGCTCGATCGGTTCGGCGGACGGCTCCCCGACGGTCAGGCTGGTGCCGCCGGTGGCGTCGAACGAGATGCGCACGGTGACCTTGGTCAGCTCGCCGGTCTTCCGGTCGCGCCGCCGCGCGATGAACTCGATCTCCTCCAGCCCGGCGCCCGCGGTCGTCGGCAGCATCCGCTCGACCAGCATCTCCAGCTCCGCGCGGGTGAGGTCGCTCGGCGGCCAGACGTAGATCACGATCCGGTTGGTGTTGAAGCGCTTCTTCGACGGCCGCCGCGACTGCGCGCGGCGGATCGAGTCGAGGCAGGTGGCGATGGTGTACTCGGCCGTCGGGAGCGTGCGCAGCCTGCCGTCGTGGTCGCGCAGCCCGGCCAGGTCGCGCACCTGCGCGAACGCGACGAGGCGGTCGTCGGACGGGTTGTCGCGCGCCACGCACTGGAAGAGGTAGACCTCCTCGTCCGACGACGGCAGCCGGGTGAGGTCGAACTTGCCGAGCCGCTCCATCCGCATCCGCTGTGCGATGTAGGGGTGCAGGCCGCGGATCAGCCGCTCCTCGGTCATCCCGGTGGCGGACGGGCGGAACGTGAAGTGGTGGTGCATCACCGCGCCGCTGCTGCCCGCGACGGTGGTGGTGAGCCGGCGGACCCGGTCCGGCAGCGGGTGGGCGTTGACGACCTCGTGCAGCGCGGCCGCCATCGCGTCGAAGTCCTCCGGCTGCCCCTCCCAGGAGAGGTAGATGTCGGCGTCGACGGCGCCGCCGTCGCCGTCGCCCGCCTGCTCCGCGAGCCCGCGCAGCGCCCCGCCGAGCGCCTCGAAGCTCACCGCGGCGGAGACCAGGCACGAGCCCTCGCGTTCGGCGACGACGAACGTGCAGCCCCCGATCCGCCTGGTGTGGACGCCGGTCAGCCCCTTGTTGCCGTAGTACCGCCGGGTCAGCACCTCCAGCATGACCGCGTTGTCGGGGTTGCCGCGGGAGAGCCGCTGGCCGAGCAGCCGCACCAGCGGTTCGGTGCTGCGCACCATCTCGGCGACGCGCTCGGCGCGGTCCGGCGCGTCCGGGCGGGCGTCCAGGTGGCGCAGGTGCCGGCGGATGTCGGCGTAGACGCGGGCGCGGTTGCGGCGCAGCAGCGGCTGGGCGAACCAGGCGAACACCACACCGCACGCGAGGTCGTAGACGACGGGGAAGCGGACCTGGGTCGCGGCGATCAGCCGCTCCAGCGCGAGACCGGCGGGCTCGCGCAGCGCCTCGACCGGCGGCGGCTCACTCAGCCAGGCGCGCAGCAGCGTCGCGATGACCGCGGCGTCGGTGGACGCGCGCTGCTGGGCGAGGAAGATCCGGAACACCGCGGCTTCGAGTTCGGGGGAGCGCTCCAGTTCGGGGACGCCGTAGTGGCCGAGCGCCTTGGCGAGCCTGGCCTGGAACGCCTCCGGCAGCCCGGCCCGCTCGACGTCCAGGCTCTGCAGGTAGGTGTGGAAGTACTCGCGGGGGCTGTGCAGGTGGCCCTCACCGCCGCCGCCGTCGCCGCCCGCCGGCCGGTTGCGGCTCAGCTCGGCGAGGTCGGCGAACACGTCGATGAGCGCGAGCTCCTCGGCCAGCGGCCGATGGCCGTCCCCGGCGGCCGCCCGGCGCGCGGCGAGGTAGTCGTCGAGCACCCGGCGCTCGTCGTGCGGGTCGACGTCGAAGCCCAGCAGCAGGCTGCGCAGGTCCTCCCGGCCGCGTGCGGCGCGCCTGCGCGCCGGGACCGTCCCGGGCGCGGCGGGCAGGTCCAGCTCGACCTCCCCGGCGGACGCGGTGTCCTCGGCGGTGTCGTCGGCGAGCGGCTCCAGCCGCAGCAGCGGGGCGCCGGTCTCCACCTGGCTGCCCACGGACACCACGCATTCTTTCAGCCGCGCCTTGAACGGTGCCCGCAGCACCGTCTCCATCTTCATGCTCTCCAGCACCAGCACCGGCGCGCCCGCCTCGACCTCGGCGCCCGCCTCCAGCGGCGTGGCGACGACCAGCGCGGGCGCCGGGGAGCGGACGACGCCGCCCTCGTCGCGGCTGACCCGGTGCGTCACGCCGTCCACCTCGACCAGGTGGACCGGCCCGTGCGTGCCGGTGAGCAGCCGGTACCGGGCGCCGTTGACGACGATCTGCCCGGTGTGCCGGTCGAAGCGGTCGAGTTCGACGTCGGCGGTGCGGACCAGGCCGCCCGCCTCGATGCCGACGCGGAACCGGTGCGCGCCGACCCGCGCGACGCGCACCCGGTAGCCGGCGCCGCGCAGCTTGAGGTCGAGCGGCCGGCCGCTCTCGTGCCGCACCTGCGGGCGTCCGCCGGAGGCCGTCGCCAGCAGCCGCTGCCGCGCGGCGCGCTCGTCCTCCTCGTACGCCTCGATGGCGGCGGCGGCCAGCGCGACGGCGGAATGCCGGTGGGTGACGAGCCCGCCCTCGGCGCGGACGCGGTCGATCCAGCCGGTGTCCGCGCTGCCGTCGATGACCTCCGGCCGGTCGAGCAGGTCCAGGACGAAGCTCTTGTTCGTCGCGCCGCCCTCGATGATCACGGTGGTCTGCGCCATCGCGCGGCGCAGCCTGCCGAGCGCCTCGTCCCGGTCGCGGCCGTAGGCGATGATCTTCGCGATCATCGAGTCGAAGTCGGCGGGGATGGTGTCGCCCTCCCGGACGCCGGTGTCCACCCGGATGCCGGGACCTGCGGGCAGGTCCAGCCGCGCGATGCGGCCGGGGGCGGGCGCGAAGTCGCGGTCGGGGTCCTCGGCGTTCAGCCGGGCCTCGACGGCGTGCCCGCGCTCCGCCGGCGGCCCGCCTTCGAGCCGCCCGCCGGACGCCACGTGCAACTGCGCCCGGACCAGGTCGAAGCCGGTGGTGGCCTCGGTGATCGGGTGCTCGACCTGCAGGCGGGTGTTGACCTCCAGGAACGCGAACAGCTCGTCGCCGGGGTGGTAGAGGAACTCGACCGTGGCCGCGCCGCGGTAGCCGACCGCGACGGCCAGCCGTTCGGCGGACGCCTTCAGCTCGGCCGCCTGCTCGGGCCCGAGCACCGGCGACGCCGACTCCTCGATGATCTTCTGGTTGCGCCGCTGCACCGAGCAGTCGCGGACGCCGAGGGCCCACGCCGTTCCCTGGCCGTCCGCGATCACCTGGACCTCGACGTGCCGGGCCCCGGTGACCAGGCGCTCCAGGAACACGACTCCGCTGCCGAAGGCCCGCGCGGCCTCCTGGCTGGTGCGCTCGTAGGCGTCGGCGAGTTCGGCCTCGCTCCTGATCACGCGGATGCCGCGTCCGCCGCCGCCCGCGGTCGCCTTCAGCATCAGCGGGTAGCCGATCTCGGACGCCGCCGCCACGGCCTCTTGCAGGGTCTCGACCGCGCCCCGGCTCCACGGCGCGACCGGCACGCCGACCTCCTCGGCGATCAGCTTCGCGCCGATCTTGTCGCCGAGCTTGCGCATGGCCTCCGCGCTCGGCCCGACGAAGGTGACACCGACCTTCTCGCACAGCTCCGCGAACGCCGGGTCCTCCGCGACGAAGCCCCAGCCGACCCACGCGGCGTCCGCGCCGGTCTCCACCAGCGCGCGCTCCAGCACCTCCAGGTCGAGGTACGGGCGCGCGGACGCGGGACCGAGATCGTAGGCCAGGTCCGCCTCGCGGACGAAGGTGGCGGTGCGGTCGACGTCGGTGTGCAGGGCGACCGTCTCGATCCTCGTCCCGGTCTCCGCTGCGATGTCCCGTACGGCGTGGATGAGTCGCATGGCGGCCTCACCCCGGTTGACGATGGCGACACGACTGAACACCGACCGAGCCCTCCTGTAGACCTGCGTTGTGCGCGCCGCGGCGGCACGACGACCCCCGGACGATGTTCAACCCTTCCGTCTACCGGCCCGTAGCGCCATGTCGCAGACATCGCACGCTGAGCGGCTCCAGTTGTGGGAAACCTGCAAAGCCGCGCGGAGCCGGAAGTCGGGGGGCGCGTCAGGAATCGGACGGGACGGTGCTGATGACCTGGCCCTTGGTGTTGGCGGCGAGATAGCCGCCGCCGTAGTCGTCGGTGAGGTAGACCAACATGGTCGGCCGGCCGCCGTTGAAGGTCCAGGAGGCCCTCACGATGATGTACCTGAGGGTCGGCTTGGGCACTTTGAGGGTGCGGTCGGCGCGGCGCATCAGCGCCGGCAGAACGTCCCAGTTGAAGGCGCCGAGGTCGACTTTGGCGTCGCCGGTGGTGATGGCGATGCTGGGGCCGCTGCGTACGGCCGCGTCCGCGCCCTTCCGGTAGGTGTAGTTGTCGAAGGCGGCGCGGCGCCGGGGCACGGGAGCGTCGGCGGACGCGTGGTCCTCGTACACCGTGAACTGGGCGAATTTCTTGCTGCCCGACGCCTCCTCGAACTTTTTGATCACGTCGCGGATGGCGGCGGGGGTCAGCAGGGTCGTGACCTGCGAGGTGCCGCCGCCGTTCCTGCCGCCGCCGTTCGCGCCGGATCCGGTACGGACGCCGGTGGGGGCGCCGGTGGGGGCGGCGCCGGGAGGGGTGCCGGCGCCGCCCGTCCGCCCGGCGCCGCCGGAGACCTTGGGGAGGACGACGACGAGGGCCGCCAGCAGAACCGCGACCGCGCCGACCGCGCCGGCGGCGATCAGGACCGGGCTCAGGCCGGATCGGTGTGACCGCTTCAGCGCGGGCTCGGTCGTCCGCATCGGGAACGGGGCCGGGGCGGTCCCGGGGCCGGGCATCGCCGCGAAGGCCGGGGGCGGCGGGGGTGGCGGGACCGGGGTGGAGGCGGGGACGGCGCCCGGGTCGGCGGCCTGGGCGAGCATATGGTCGAGCTGTTCGGGGGCGGGGCGGGCGGCGGGTTCGCGTGCCAGGAGCGCCTGCAGGACGGGTGCCAGGGGGCCGGCGTGGCCGGCCGGCGGGATCGGGGCCGTCATGACGGCGGCCAGTGTCGCGGCCGTGGTGGGACGGCGGAGCGGATGGCGGCCTTCCACCGCCGTGTACAGCAGCATGCCGAGCGACCACAGGTCCGAGGCGGGGTCGCCTTCGTGGCCGTGCAGCCGTTCGGGCGCGATGTACTCCGGGGAGCCGACCAGCCCGCCGGTCTGGGTGAGCCGGGGGGTCTCCTCCAGGACCGCGATGCCGAAGTCGGTGAGGACGGGCGTCCCGTCCGTGCGCAGCAGGACGTTGGCGGGCTTGACGTCGCGGTGGCAGATGCCGGCCTCGTGCGCCGCGCGCAGCGCCGCCAGCAGCCCGCGCCCCAGCGCGGCGGCCTCGGCGGGCGGCAGCGGCCCGTGCGCCAGCCGCTCCTGGAGGGACTGCCCGCGGACGAGTTCCATCACCAGCCACGGGTGCGGCATCTCGGGGGAGTCCACGATGTGGTGGATGGTCACCACGTTGGGGTGGTGGAGGCGGGCGAGGGCGCGGGCCTCGCGCATCACCCGCTCGCGCAGCATCTGCGCGACGTCCGGGTCCAGTTCGGAGGTGTCGGTGCCGGCGAGCCGCACCTCCTTCAACGCGACCTCGCGTTCCAGGGCGAGGTCGAACGCGCGCCAGACCGCGCCCATCCCGCCGCTGCCGAGCCGTCCGCGCAGTTCGAAACGGCCGTCGATCACCTGTTGCCCAGACGTCACGGCGGACAGCCTAAGCCCACCCCCTCCACAAAGGCGTATGAATCTCCTGGAGCCGGCCTTCACGGCACGCGGTGGAGTGATCCAGCGCGTGCCGTGCGGCGGCGGGGCCGGGTCAGGGCAGGCGGACGTAGCCGTTGCGGGCCTTCCAGAGGAAGTACTTCTCGAAGGCGAGCTTGGCGGCGTGGGCCTGCGGGCCGGGGATGAGGATGCCCCCCTTGCGCGGCGGCAGCAGGTGGTCGGCGAGGATCATGACGCCGTTGTTGCCGGCGTCCATGACGCAGACCGCCGGGATGTCGCCGAAGCTCTTGTGGCGTGTCTGCTCCTCGCCGCGGATCCGGGCGGCGATGTTGTCGGCGGCGACCCGGGCCTGGACCTCGGTGGGGAACCCGGTCTTGGGCACGCCGAGCGGGACCGCCGTGGTCCACGGGACGGCCACGGCGGCGGCGATGCCGACGGCGTAGATGTCGGGGTACGCGGTCGACTGGTAGGTGTCGTGCACCGGGACGAAGCCCTTGGCGTCGGCGAGGCCGGGGGTGGCGGCGACGACCTCCTGGCCGAGGAACGGCGGGATGATCACCGCGTAGGCGAAGTCGAGCTTGCCGCCGTCGTCCAGCAGGAGCCGGCCGGCGGACGCCTCGTCCAGCGCCGTCCCGGTGATCGCCTGGATGCCCTCCTTCTTGAGGAACATCTTCAGGAGCCGTTCGCCGCCGGGGAGCCCGCCCATCCCGAAGTGGCCGAGGAACGGCTCGGCGGTCACGTAGGTGAGCGGAACCCGCTTTTTCAGCCCGGCCTTCTTGAGCTGGTAGGCGGTGTTGAACAGGAATTCGTAGGCGGCGCCGAAGCAGCCGGTTCCCTGGGTGGCGCCGACGACGACCGGGCCGGGGTCGTCCAGGAAGCGGCGCCATCCCTCGCCGGCCTCCTCGGCGTCGGGCAGCGTGGTGATGGTGTGGACGCCGTTGGCGGGCTCAAGGCCGGGCAGGACGGCCATGTTGTTGCGGTAGCCGGTGGCGACCACCAGGTAGTCGTAGCCGTAGGTGCCCGCCGTCGTGGTCACCTGCTTGGCGGCGGGATCGATCGCCGTGGCCTCACCGTGCACGAACTCGACGCCGTGCGCGTCGAAGGTCGGCGCGAGCGGGAAGGTGATGTCGCGTTCGGTGCGCTTGCCGAACGGCACCCAGATGAGCGAGGGATTGAACAGGAACCGGTCGGACGCCGACACCACGGTCACATCGACGTCCTCGTCGAGGGCGTGCTTGACGCTGATCGCGGCGGTCAGGCCACCGAAATTGCCACCGAGAACGAGCACCTTTGCCCGCATAGCACTCACCTTCTTCAGGAGAAGCCCTTGATCCCAGGCTTGTGCCGCGCGTCCGGCGCCAGTACGTGCAAAGGTCCCCTTCCGGCAGGGACGTTCGGTCCTCCCGGCGACCTGAGGGAACCGGGCCGCGATGCACGCGGAGAAGGCGGTCGCGATGCCGGGCCATCTGCCGAAGGGCGGATGTCCGGGGGACTTTCGGCCCGCTGACACGCGCTGATCAGGTGTCTAGCGTCGGTGGCGGATGGCGAGGAGGTGCGCCGTGGCCGGATCGGCGATACGGACCGAGGGACTGACGAAACGTTTCGGGCAGGTGGTCGCGGTGGACGGCCTGGACCTGGACGTGCGCCAGGGGGAGATCTTCGGCTTCCTGGGCCCGAACGGCGCCGGGAAATCGACGACGATCCGGCTGCTGCTCGGCCTCGTCCGGCCGACGGCCGGGAAGGCGTGGGTCATGGGCGTGCCCGCCGGGGACGTCGAACGCTCCCACCGGCATGTCGGGTACGTGGCCGGGGACGTGGCGGTGTGGCCGCAGCTGACCGGGCTGGAGACGCTGACGTATCTGGGGCATCTGTCCGGACACGTGGACGTGCCGTTCCGGGACGAGCTGATCGAGCGGCTGCGGTTCGACCCCGGCCTGCGGGCGCGCTCCTACTCCAAGGGCAACCGGCAGAAACTCGCGCTGATCGCCGCGCTGATGACCCGCCCGGACGTCCTGCTGCTGGACGAGCCGACGTCCGGGCTCGACCCGCTGATGGAGGCCGAGTTCCAGGCGCTGGCGAGGGAGGCCGCCGGCCGCGGGCAGACGGTGTTCCTGTCGTCCCACATCCTCGACGAGGCCCAGGACGTCTGCCACCGGGTCGCGATCCTGCGGGCGGGACGGCTGGCCGAGGTCGCCGAGCTGGAGGAGCTGCGCGGGCTGGGCGGCACGGTGCTGGAGGCGATCGCGGACGGCCCCCTTCCCGATCTCGCCGGGGTGCCCGGGGTGACGGGCGTGGAAGCCGTCGACGGCGGCGTGCGCGTGTCGATCACCGGCTCGCCGTCCCCCGCGCTGGCCCGGCTGAGCACGGTGCCGCTGGTCCGGCTCCGCAGCCACGAGCCGACGCTGGAAGAGATCTTCCTGAGCTACTACGAGGCGGAGAAATGACCAGGACCGTGCCGGTGCGCGAGGTCACCGCGTACCCGAGGCGGGAACGGCGCCATTGGGCGGACGCCCAGGTCGCGCGGCTGACCGCCCGCCTGATCCGGCGCGGCGTGAGCTGGCTCGCGCTGGCCCTCGCCGGCTACCTCGTGATCGAAGTCCTCACCTATGAGCGGACATATCCCGACATGGCGTCGCGGATGAAGCTCGTGACGCTGTCGGACGATCCGGCCATGCGGATGCTGCAGGGCGTCCCGCACGCGGTCGAGACGTCCGGCGGCTTCGTCGTCTGGGACGCCGGCTGGATCCTGGCCGCGATCGTCGGCATCTGGGCGATGCTGGTGGCGGGGCGCCTGCTGCGCGGGGAGGAGGAGTCCGGCCGCGCCGAACTCGTGCTGGTCGCGCCGGTGCGCCCGGCCCGGGTCGTGCTGGTGCAACTGGCCGTGCTGGCGGGCGCCGTGGCCGTGCTGGGCGCCGCCGTCGCCGTGCCGCTGGCGGTGCTGGGGACGGGTGTCGCGGGCTCGGTGCTGTTCGGGCTCGGGCTCGCCGGCCTCGCCGCGACGTTCGCCGCGGTCGCGGCCGTGATCGCGCAGCTGCTGCAGGTGCGGCGGCGGGTGACGGCGGCGTCCTCGGCCGTGTTCGGGGTGCTGTTCCTGCTGCGGATGGCGGCCGACAGCGCCGGCTCGCGCGGCTGGCTGCGCTGGTTCACCCCGTTCGGCTGGCTGGAGGAGCTGCATCCCTACCGCGACCCGAGCCGGCCGGCGCTGGCGGTGTCGCTGACGGTGCCCGTCGTCCTCGGCGGGGTCGCCCTCGCGCTGCGGACCCGCCGCGACACCGGCGGCGCGCTGATCACCGAGGCGGACCACGCCCGGGCCCGGCTGCGGCTGCTCGGCGGCCCGGTGGCGTTCGCGTGGCGCGGCACCCGCGGGATGCTGGCCGGCTGGCTGCTCGGCATCGCCGGATACGCGTTCGTCATGGGCGCGCTGACCGCGACCGTGCTCGACTTCGCCGCCGACAATCCCGGCTACCAGCGGCTCCGCGAGTCGCTCGGGTGGGACGCCGCCGACCTCGCCAGGGGTTTCGTGGGGTTCATGGGCACTCTCATGGGCCTGCTGATCGCCCTGTACACGTGCTGGCGGATCGGCGCGGCCCGGGCCGAGGAGGCCGCGGGGCGGCTGGACCACGTCCTGGTCCGGCCCGTCACGCGGCGCCGCTGGCTGGGCGGTCACGTCCTGCTGACACTGGCCTCGGCGGTGCTGCTCGCGCTGGCCTCCGCGGTCGCGATGTGGGCCGGTGCCGCCATGACGGACGCCGGGATCGGGCCGGCCGACACGCTCGCCGCGAACCTCAACCCGCTTCCGGTCGCGGCCCTGGCCATGGGCCTGGCGGTGCTGCTGTTCGGCGGGGCGCCCCGGCTGACCGTCCCCGCCTCGGTCGCGGCGACCGTCACCTGCTACCTGATCGAGATGATCGGGCCCGCGCTGAACTGGCCGGACCCGATCTTGAACCTGTCGCCGTTCCACCATCTCGCGAACGTCCCGGCGGAACCGTTCGCGGCCCCCGCCGCGGCCGTCATGGTCCTCGTGGCGGTGCTGCTCGGCATCGGCGGCTTCGTGCTCTTCGAGCGCCGGGACCTCACCGGCGACTGAACCGGCGGCCGGTCACCGCGGCGTCCGCCGGCCGTCCAGGAGAGGCGCCTCCCAGGACGTGCCGGGCTGGATCTCGATGTCCTCGGGGCCGTAGGAGACACGGATGGGGGAGGCCGCGCTGGGCCGCAGCGCCACGCGGACGAGGTCCTGCCGGCAGGTCAGGTCGATGCCCCAGTGGCCCCGGTAGCGCAGCCCGAGCCGCAGCTCACCGAGCGCGGCGGGCAGCCGCGGCTCCAGCCGGAGCGCGTTGCGGCGGGTGCTGATCCCGGCGTGGCAGCGCTGGACGAGATCGACGGTGCCGGCCATCGCGCCGAGGTGGACGCCCTCCCCGGTGGTGCCGCGCTGGGTGTCGATGATGTCGCTGAACAGCGACTCCAGGAAGATCCGCCACGCCTCGTCACCGTCGATGTGAGCCATGATCCAGGCGTGCACGAGTGAACTCAGCGTCGACCCGTCGCAGGTGCGCGGCAGGTAGTACTCGATCGTCCTGGCCGCCAGGTCCGGCCCGTGCTCGTAGCCGAGGTGCCGCAGGACGTCGTCGAGTTCGCCGGGGGAGAGCACGTAGAACAGCATGAGGACGTCGGCCTGCTTGGACGCCTGGTAGCGGTTGGGGGAGTCGCCCTCGGCCTCCAGGATCCGGTCCAGCCTGCGGATGTCGCCGTACCGCTCCCGGTAGCCGGCCCAGTCGAGCTCCGCCAGGTCGCCGTACCCCTCGAACTGGCTGATCACGTCGTCGTGGAACGGGACGTACATCTTGCGGGCCACGTCCTCGAACCGGGTGATCTCCTCGCGGGTCAGCGCGAGCCGCTCGCGCAGCTCCGTGCGGCGGTCCTCGGGCAGCAGGGCGAGCGCGTCCAGGGCGCGGCGCAGCAGCCAGGCCGTCAGGACGTTGGTGTAGGCGTTGTTGTCCAGGCCCGGCTCGTCCCGTCCCGGGTAGGCGTCGTGGTACTCGTCGGGGCCCATGACGCCGCGGATCGCGTACCGGTCGGTGGAGCGGTCGTAGCCGGCCAGGTCCGCGAAGAACCGCGCGACCTCCAGCATCATCTCGGCCCCGTACTCGGCGATGAACTCGACGTCGCCGGTCGCCTCGTAGAAACGCCAGACGTTGAGCCCGATCGTGAGCCCGACGTGCCGCTGCAGATGCGTGTGGTCGGGCAGCCACCGGCCCGACCGCGGGTTGAGGTGGACGCGCTGGGTCTCCTCGCGCCCGTCGGCCGCGCTCTGCCACGGGTACATCGCGCCGCGGTGCCCGTCCGCGGCCGCCGCGCGCCGCGCCGCGGGCAGCCGCCGCCACCGGTACAGCAGCAGCGCGCGGGCGATCTCGGGGAACCGCATGATGAGGAACGGCAGGATGAACAGCTCGTCCCAGAAGACGTGGCCGCGGTAGGCCTCCCCGTGCAGCCCGCGGGCGGGGATGCCGACGTCCAGGTCGACGATGTGCTCCGACACGGTCTGCAGCAGGTGGAAGATGTGCAGGTTGAGGATGCGCTGCACCTCGACGTGGTCGACGCTCAGCTGGCAGCGCTGCCACAGCCGGTTCCACGCCAGCGTGTGCCTTTCCAGCAGGGCGTCGAAGTCGCCCGCGCCGGTGACCGCGGCCAGCGCCGCCTCGCCGTGCTCCTCGATGGCGCGGTCGCGGGAGGTGAACACGGCGGCGATCTTCTCGACGGTGATGGGCGCGTTCTCCCGGACGCCGACGGTCAGGTCCTGCACGGCCCAGCCGTCCTCGGCGAGGCGGGTGTGCTCGGCCGGGACGGAGGTCCGGGTGCGGGACGCCACCGCGACGCCGATCTTCGAGGAGACCGTCGAGGCGCGCAGGAGCAGCAGTTCCGGATCGCTCTGCGGGGGCGGCTTCTCGCGGGTCAGGTGCGCGCCCGGCAGGTCTCGGTACCGCTCCACGCCCGCGTTGAGGACGCGCCCGTCCAGCGCCGAGCGGATCTGCAGCTCGCCGGACCAGTCCTCGGCGACGATCGTGGTCTCCAGGGCGGCCAGGTGCGGGTCGTGCATGGACACGATCCTGCGCTGCGCCATGCGGAACGTCCGTCCGGCCCGGTCGCGGACGCGCGCCAGGCGGGTCAGGACACCGCGCCGGAGATCGAGTTCCTGCTCGTAGGAGAGGAGCCGGCCCTCCCGGCGGGCGTCGTCCGGGTCGAACCACTCACCGCCGGCGGCGCGGAACGTCAGCGGAAGCCAGTTCGGCATGTTGACCAGGTCGGCGTTGTCGGCGTGCCGCCCGCCGACCTCGGTCGCCAGCCGGTCGTAGCAGCCCGCGATGTAGGTCCCCGGATAGTGGACGCCGTCGGCCGGCGACTCGGGAGCGGCCCCGCGGGTGGCGAGGTAACCGTTGCCGAGGGTGCAGAGCGCCTCCCGCAGGCCCTCCGCCTCGGGTTCGTAGCCATCGAAGGCCAGGATCCACCGGCTCATGGTGTCCCCTCAGACTGTCGTCGTCCCGGGTCCGGTCAGGTGAGGATTCCCGGCGCGGCCACGTTCTCACCGGCCGGGCGGTACCGGACGGCTTCGCGCCGGCGGGACCTTCGCCCCTCCATGAGCCGCCCCCGGCCGGTCGAGACTGGAATCGGGGCTGTGTTCAGGGAGGGGGGCCGGTCGATGATCGCACTGACACGGACCCGGCGGTCGACCATCCTCCTCGGCTACGACGGGACCGAGGAGAACGACCCGGCGCTGCGCTGGGCCGTCGGGGAGGCCCGGTTGCGCGGGCTCGATCTGGTGATGTGCCACTGCTGGCACTGGCCGTACCCGGCCGACCATGTGGACGAGAGCGTCCAGGAGATCCTTCGGCGGGCGGGGGAGAACCTCCTGCGCGAGGGCGTGCGCCGGGCACGCGACCTCGGGGCGAGGGGCGTGGTGCGCACGGTGCTGAGGCAGGAACCCGTCTGCGAGACGCTGGTGCACGAGTCCCGCGACGCGGAGCTGATCGTGGTCGGCTCGCACGAGCGGCACCGGCTGCCCCCCGGGTCGACGGCGGTGCGGCTCCCGGCGCGGACGCACCGGCCGGTGATCGCCGTCCGGGGGACGGGCGGGCCGCGCGGGCTCGTGGTCGCCGGAGTGGACGGCTCGTCCGGCGCGGACGCGGCGCTCGGCTTCGCCATCGAGGAGGCCGCGCTGCGCGGATGGGACCTGCGCGTGGTCTACGGGGCCTGGGAGCCCGGCGCCGTCCCCGACTGGGAACTGCCCCTGTTCACCGACACCGACAGGCTGCTGCGCACGCGGGCGGCGATGCTGGAGGAGGTCGTCGCCCTCTGGCGGGAGCGCCATCCGAAGGTCTATGTGCGGACGTCGCTGCTGCTGGAGCGGCCCCGCGAAGCACTGCTGGGCGCCGCCGCCGACGCCGATCTGCTGGTGGTCGGCGACCGCGGTACGGGCACGCTGGAGCCGCTGCTGCTGGGCGCGACCAGTTCGGCGATGCTCCACCACGCCCCCTGCACGGTCGCGATCGTCCCGCCGTCCTGGCAGCCCGCCGAAAACGCCGGCTGACCGGCGCGGGGACGTTGGTCCCCGTGGTCGTGGTCCGAACGGACCTAGGGCGCCGGGCGGGGCGGGGGTTGAGTGGGGGTGAGACGGCGGGGTGCCCCTCAGCCATCTGCAGGAGGAGGACGTCATGAGCGACGTGGTCGTGGGATACGACGGGACCAGCGAGAGCGAGCGGGCGCTGCGGTGGGCGGTGGAGGAGGCCCGGCTGCGGCGGGTGCCGCTGACGGTCTGCCACGCCTGGCGCTGGCCCTACCCGATCAGCTACATCGACTACGAGGGTGTGGCCATCGTCCGCCGGATGGGCGAGCACCTCCTCGACCACGGTGTCACCCTGGCCCGGGAGGCCGTGCCCGAGGTGACGGTGCGCAAGCGGCTCAAGGACGGCAGCGCCGCCCCCGCCCTGCTCGCCGAGACGGGCGACGCCGACGTCATCGTGGTCGGCTCGCACGCCCCCGACGAGATGCCGGTGGGCTCGACCGCGCTGCGCGTCCCGGCCCGGGCCGAGCGTCCGGTCGTGGTGGTGCGCCAGGCCGCGACCCGGGACGGGCTGGTGGTCGTCGGCGTGGACGGGTCGGCCGGCGCGGACGCGGCGCTGGCGTTCGCCTTCGAGGAAGCGGCGCTGCGCGGCTGGCGGCTGCGCGCGGTGTACGGCTGCTGGGAGCCCGGCGCCGCCCCCGGCGGCGACCTGTCGCTGTTCGGCGATGAGGACAAGCTGCGCCGGGTGTGCGGCGCGGTCCTGGAGCGCGCGGTCGCGCCGTGGCGGGTGAAGTACCCCTATGTCCAGGCCACCACCGCCCTGGTCCTCAAACCCCCGCGTGAGGCGCTGCTGGAGGCCGCGCAGGAGGCCACCCTCATGGTGACCGGCGCCCGCGGCGCCGGCACGGTGGGGGCCCTCACGCTGGGCGCCACCAGCGACGCGCTGCTCAAGCACGCCCCGGGCACCGTCGCGATCGTCCCCCGGCGCGCCGGCTGACGAGCACGCGGACAGAGAACCGGGCCAGGCCGACGTACTCGGCCTGGCCCGGTTCTGTCGACGGGGTGGCGGGTCAGCGGCAGCGACGGACCGTGGGGCGTGTGCCCCGCCGCCGGAAGGGCATGCGGGGGAGGGGGAAGCGCCGGTCGAGGCCGGTGATCCGCAGGATGCGCGCGAGCTGGGGCCGGGCGCCGGTCAGCGTGACGGCGCCGCCGCGGCTGCGGGCCAGCTCGTCGGCGGCGATGATCGCCGCCAGGCCGCGCGCGTCGCAGAAGGTCAGGGCGGACACGTCGAGCACCACGTCCGGGGTTCGCTCGTCGATCAGCCGGGCCAGCTCGACACCGAACTCGGCGGCCGTGGCGATGTCCAGTTCGCCGGTCACCACGGCGCGCGTCGGACCACCCTCCTCGGCGGTGTTCGCCGTGGTGAGCCGTACGGTCGTGTCCGGCCAACTGGTGCAGTCGCCCATATCGGTTCCCTCCCAGGCCTTCCGGTCCCCTCAAGGCTCCGCCAAAGCCCGGCCCGAGAATAGGGACGATGGTCCCGCTGGAAACCCGCCAAAGTCCGTTAAAGTGCGCCAAAGTCTATCAAAATCTGTCCACGTCCGCGGGCGGTCCGGCTCACGCCGTCCGGACCGGGCTGCCGACCCGGAGCCGGCTGCGCCGCAGCACCCGCTGGACGTCCTCGGTGGTGACGATCCCGAGCAGTTGCCGGTCGGACACGACGACCGCGATGAGGCCGCCCACGACCGGTGCCATCTGCAGGAGCGCGGCCACGGGCGCGCCCGGGCCGACGACCCGGTCCGGCTCCAGCGGGACGCTGATGCCGCCGAGCGTGGCACCGCCGTCCCGGCGCGGGGCGACGGCGAGCCGGTCCACCGCGACGGCGCCGACCGGGACACCGGACACGTCCAGGACGGGGAAGACCGACTGGCGGGACCGCAGGGCCACGTCCTCGATGAACACGCCGACGGGCTGCCACGTCCAGCCGTGGTCCGGGTCGGGCGTCATGATGTCGGCGACGTGCAGGCCCTCGGCGGCCTCGCGCAGATCCGTCCAGCGTTCCTCGGCGCGGGCCGCGTTGGAGATGAACCATCCCACCAGCGCCAGCCACAGCCCGTTGAACCAGCTCACCAGCACCATGATCAGCAGCCCGGCGGCGATCATGGTGCGGCCGAGCACGAGCCCGGCGCGGCCGGCGGCGTGGGTCGCGCTCGCGCGATCACCGCGCCTGCGCCACAGCAGCGCGTGCAGGACGCGCCCGCCGTCCAGCGGCGCACCCGGCAGCAGGTTGAACAGCGCGATGAGCGCGTTGCTCGCCGTGAGCCAGCCCAGCGCGGCGGTCATGACGGCGGGGGCACCGGCCGCGGCCCCGGCCGTCCAGGCCCCGGCGAACACGGCGGCCGCCGCCGCGCTGGTCAGCGGGCCGACGCCGGCGATGCGCAGCTCCGCGCGGGCGTCGGGCGGCTCGTCCTGGAGTTCGGCGACGCCGCCCAGCATCCACAGCGTGATCGAGCCGACCCGCACGCCGTACCGGCGGGCGACGAGCGCGTGCGCCAGCTCGTGCGCGGCCAGCGAGAGGAGGAAGAGCACCGCGGCCGCCGCGGCCATCGCCCAGCGCGCGCCGGCGGACGCCGCCGGATCGGCCGCCGGCAGGACCGACCGGGCGAGGATCTCGGTGATCAGCACCATGATCACCAGGACCGACCAGTGCATTCCGACCGGGATGCCGCGGATCGTCCCGAACTTGAACGTCTGCTTCATGGCAACCTCCTGCCGCCACTACCAGGCTTACGCGGTGACCGGCCGGACCGGCAGGGCCGAAGTGCCCTTCCCGCCGGGTCTTTGGCCCCGCCGGGCCGCTAGCCCCGCAGAGCTTCGTTGTCGCAGGTCGTTGGGCCTTTTGAGGTTGGGACCTCCGCCCCTGGACCGCGGCTCGCCCGCCTTCCGACGATGGAGGTGAACGCACTGAGCGAAGGGGGCTCGCCATGAAGACCAAGCAGTGGAGCGTGGAAATCTACATCAGCGAGGACGGCACCGACACTCTGGCACGCGCGGTGCTGTTCAGCGGAAGCGAGGAGAGGACCCTCGGCTACGGGCGGGCACGCCGCAACCCGATCGACCGCGAGGTTCCGGAGATCGGTGACGAGCTGGCCGTGGGCCGCGCGCTCGCGGACCTGGCCGACCGGCTGCTCGGGGTCGCGAGCGAGGACATCGCCCAGCTCGCGGGCCCGGCGTGACCGCCGGGCGGGGCGGTGCGGCCGGGTCGGCGGGCCCGGCCGGCGCTCAGCCGCGCCCGGACCGGAGCGTTCGCGGGAACCGCACGTCCGGGCGCAGCGCGGCGGCCGAGCGGGCGCGGACCGACGCGGCGGTCACCCCCGACCCGTAGGCGATGTCCTCGGCGAGCCGCAGGACGGTGTAGCGGACGGGATCGACGGTGCGTCCCCGCCTCGCCCATTCCAGCGCGAGGGGCGCGAGCATCGCGGTGGCGGCGGCACGGGCCGGGCGGCTGCGCGGGGCGGCGGCCAGGGCGAGCAGCCCGGCGGGCCACCATTCGCGGCGCAGCGCGTGCCCGAGGCCGGCGGCGTCGGCGGCGACGCTCCTGACGGTGATCGTGGCGGCCAGCCCCTTCCCGGCCGGCAGCCACGCGAAACGCCTGGCCAGCAGGGCGGCGGCGGCCCCCGCGCACGCGATGGCCGCGCCCGGCCGTCCCCCGGTGAGCAGGCCGAGCACGGCGAGGCTCCACGGCGACGGGCGGGCGGGGGCCAGCCGGCCGGGATGCCGCCGGGCCAGATCGGCGGCGGACGTCCCGTACTCGTGCCGCCGCCGCGCCCACGCGACCGGGTGCAGCCGCGAGGTGTGCTCGACGTGCGCACGCGGCTCATAGCGGACGTTCCACCCGAGGTCGCCCAGTCGCCAGACGAAGTCGACGTCCTCACCGAGCCGCATGTTCTCCTCGAAGGCGCTCCCCTCCGCCCCCGCCACGGCCGCCACCCGGATCAGCAGGGTCGCCGCGGGGACGAAACCGAGCCGCCCGCCCGGCCGCACCAGCGCGGGCCGGGCGCCCATGTCGAGGGCGGACCGGACCGCCTCATAGCGCGCCAGCAGCCGGGTGCCGCCGCCGGCCGGCACGATCCGCGGGGCGACGGCGGCGACGCGGGGGTCGTCGAAGTGCGGCATGAGGACGTCCAGCCAGCCGTCCCGGGGACGGCAGTCGGAGTCCACGAACGCGACGAACGGGGTCCCGGCCAGCCGCAGTCCCGTGTTGCGCGCGGCGGCCGGACCCCGGTTGCGGGGGTGCCGCACCAGGCGGGCGCCGTGCGCGGCGGCGGCCCGGCGCAGCGGACCCGGGTCGGGGGACGCGTCGTCCACGACGATCACGGGCACGTCCCCGACGGCGGCCAGGCACCGCTCCAGCTCGCCGGGCCGCCCGAACGCCGGGATCACGACCGTGACGCCATGCGGGCCGGCGCGCGGTGCGAGGACCGGATGGGCGAAGCCGTGGTCGAGGAGCCGGCGGGCCAGCGCCCGCCCGGTGGGGGAGCGGCCGGCCAGGCCGGGCGCACCCGCCCGGCGCAGTTCCGCCAGGTACGGGCGGGCGGCGTCGGCGAACCGCACCACCTTCCAGGGGGTGCCGCCGGCGGCGGCCCGCCCGTCCGACCAGAAGGACGTCCCCCGGTCCAGGGCGATGCGGAAGCCCGGCGGAAGCGGGAACGCCGGGCCGGTCACGATCCGCCGCCGATCCGGCGCACGACGGACGCCGCCATCGCCTCCAGGATCTCCCGGCCCCGCTCCGCCGAGGCCCCGGCCGGGTCGCCGAGGACACCGGACGGGGACACCGCGCGGACGCCGCGGGCGACCAGGTCGGGCATGAGCGCGGCGAGCGGCCGGGTCTCGCCGGTCACTCCGTCGTGGGGGCGGACGAGATCCGGAGCCAGATGCAGCATGACGGAGGTCTCGGTGAACCCGGCATGCGCGTCACCGCCGGGGACACCGCACCCCACCCAGGCGACGTCGTGCCCCTCGGCGCGCATCCGGCCGACGACGGCGTCCAGCGTGCGGACGTTCCCGCCGTGCCCGTTGACCAGCACGACTCGCCCGGCCCAGAGTGCCAGCGAGCGGACCGTCTCGACGAGCACGGCGTGCAGTGCCTCGTGCCCGATCGAGATCGTGCCGGGAAAACCGGCGTGCTCGCCGCTGGCGCCGTAGGGCAGCGCCGGGGCCACGACCACCGGGCCCGCCCCCGCGCTCAGTGCCCCCGCGCTCAGTGCTTTCGCCGCCCGGTCGGCCACGGCCTGGGCGATCAGCGTGTCGGTGGACAGCGGAAGGTGCGGCCCGTGCTGCTCGGTCGACCCGGTCGGCAGCAGGACCAGCGGCGCCGCCCCGACGTCCGGCCAGGCGGCGCCCCCCAGATCCCGGCCCCCGGCACCGGTCACCTCAGCCCGCCGGCCCGGCGGGGTCCGTCCCGCCGCCCAGCGTCAGGCAGAAGCCGGGCGGGACGCAGAGGTCGTCGCGGCACAGCTCGTGGACGCTGGAGCGCCCCAGCCCGAGAACGGCCGAGTCGAGGCCGCCGCGCAGGATGTCCAGCACGTTCTCCACCCCTGCCTGCCCATTGGCGGCGAGCCCCCACAGGTAGGCGCGGCCGATGAGCACGGCGCGGGCACCGAGCGCGAGCGCCTTGGCGACGTCCCCGCCGCGCCGCACGCCGCCGTCCAGCAGGACCTCGACCTGGTCACCGACCGCGTCGGCGATGGACGGCAGCACCTGGATGGTCGCGGGGGTGGTGTCGAGGTTGTTGCCGCCGTGGTTGGACACCGACAGCGCCGTGACGCCGGCGTCGACGGCCCGCCTGGCGTCGTCCACCCGCGTGACGCCCTTGAGCATGAACGGCCCGCCCCACTGCTCACGCAGCCACTTCACGTCGTCCCAGGTGGGCGGCGGGGTCTGCAGCCACTCGCCGTAGGCGCCGAAGAAGGTCGGCGCCGGGCCGGCCGGCGGCGTGAGGTTGGGCGTGGTGAGGTCGGGGAGGCGGCCGGTCCTGGCGAACCGCCACAGCCATCCGGGATGGGGCAGGACGCCGGGCGCCAGCTTCGCCATCGTCCTGAGGTCGATCTTCTCCGGGATCTGGGGGCTGCCCCAGTCCCGGCCGTTGGCGAACGACCAGTCGAGCGTGGCGATCAGCCCCTTCGCCCCGGCCTTCCGCGCCCGGTCCATGCGCTGGAGCATCGTGTCGCGGTCGCCGCTCCAGTACATCTGGAAGAAGACGCTCGGGTTGGCTTCGGCGACCTCCTCCACCGGCCTGCTCGCGAACGAGCTGAGACCCATGATGACGCCCCGGTTCGCGGCGGCCCGGGCGACGGCCACCTCACCCTCCGGGTGAACGGCCTGCACGCCGGTGGGGGAGATGAGGACGGGAAAGGACGTCTCCACGCCCATCACGGTCGTGGACAGGTCGCGCTGCGCCTTGTGCCCGGCGACGCGGGGCGCGAAGCCGAGTTCGCCGAAGGCCGCGATGTTGTCGCCGACCGTCCGGCCGCGCTCGGAGCCCGCGAGCAGCGCCCCGTACACCATGTACGGCAGCCGCCGCTTGGCCCGGCGCTGGGCCTCGGCCACGGTTTCGAACCACGGGTTCTTGAACATCTCGGTGTCTCCCGGAAGGAAGGGCCGCCCGCACGGGGCGGGTGCGCGCGGATCGGGCGGCGGGCGGTCTCAGGGCAGCCGCAGCCCGGCCAGCGGGTTCTCCTCGCAGGCGCTCACCGGCGGACGGTCCAGGTCCGCGCGGCGCGTCAGCTTCACCGGCACCGGGCCGCGCCGGGGCGGTGCGGCCCGGCGCGAGTGGTCGGCACGCGGCCTGGGGAGGCCGGAGCGGTCCGCGGAACGTCCGGCCAGCAGCGCCTCCCCGTGCCCCTGGACGCACTCGGGGTCGGGTCCGTCCAGCGGCAGGCCGGTGAAGAACTTGGCCGCCATGCAGCCGCCCTTGCACGAGTCGTGGAAACCGCAGGCCGCGCACGCGCCGCCCGTCTGCGGCTCGCGCAGCCCCCGGAACAGCTCCGACTCCCGCCAGACGCCCGTGAAACCGCCCGGTTCCCGGACGTTCCCGGCGAGGAACTCGTCGTGGATCGCGAAGGGGCAGGCGTACACGTCGCCGACCGGGTCGATGAGGCAGACCACCCGCCCGGCACCGCACAGGTTGAGGCCCGGCAGCGCCTCGCCGTAGGCCGACAGGTGGAAGAAGGAGTCGCCGGTCAGCACCCGGTCGCCGTGGGCCAGCAGCCAGTCGTACAGTTCGCGCTGCTGGCCGGGGGCGGGGTGCAGCTCGTCCCACACGTCGGCGCCGCGGCCGGACGGGCGCAGCCGCGTCAGCCGCAGTTGCGCGCCGTGCTCGTCGGCGATCGCCTTGAAGGCGTCCAGCTGCGGGATGTTGTGCCGGGTGCACACCACCGACAGCTTGAAGCCCCGCACACCGGCGTCGGCGAGATGACGCATGGCGCGCGCGGCCGTGTCGTACGAGCCGGGGCCGCGCAGCGCGTCATTGACCTCGGCGGTCGCGCCGTCCAGGGAGACCTGGACGTCCACGTAGTCGTTGGCGGCCAGCCGCCGGGCGGCCTCCGGGGTGATCCGGACGCCGTTGGTGGAGAACTTGACGCCCACGTGGTGGGCGGTCGCGTAGTCGAGCAGCTCCCAGAAGTCGGGGCGGACCGTCGGCTCGCCGCCGCCGATGTTGACGTAGAAGACCTGCATGGCCTCCAGTTCGTCGATGACGGCCTTGGCCTCCGCCGTGCTCAGCTCGCGGGGGTCGCGCCGCCCCGAGCTGGACAGGCAGTGGTCACAGGACAGGTTGCAGGCGTAGGTCAGCTCCCACGTCAGGCAGATCGGCGCGTCGAGCCCGTACTCGAACAGGTCGGCCAGCCGGGTCGCCGCCGGGGTTCCCGCGGTCATGGTCAAGGCGTCCTTTCCACGAGCATCGAGGACCGGGCGAGGGCGCCGAGCGCCGCGCCGTACCGGGGCAGGTCGGACACCGGGACGCCGGCCCGCGCGCAGGCGTCCCGGGCGGTGGGCGCGTCCCGCAGGTTCCGCACGACGTCCAGCAGCCGGCGGTCCTTGAGGAACGACAGCCTGCGGGTCCCGAAGTGGTAGAGCAGCGCGCCGAACGGTTCCGGCCGCACCGAGACCCGCGGGTGCAGGTCCCAGGCGCGGTCGATGTCGATTCCGGGCATGGCGGCGGCCTAGTAGACGCCGCACATGCCGTCGATCGAGACCTCCTCGATCAGGGAGTCGGCGGCGTCCTCGGCGATGTCCTCGGCGTGGTCCCTGGTCTGGGCGGTGGCCTGGGTCTCGGATGGGGTGGCGTCCATGCCGTCCTCCTGCGTTCGCGTATTCGGCCGCGCCCCGCCCGCGGGGAGGGTGTTGCGGCCGTGCGGCCTGCCCGGATACTAAATGCATCGAGTGCCAAAAAGGAAGGGGGCACCGCCGTGGCCAAGCCCGGTGCGCGGCGTCCCGATGTCCTGGTGGTCGGTGCGGGCGCCGCGGGCGCCGCCCTGGCGGCCCGGCTCAGCGAGGACCCCGGCTGCGAAGTCCTCCTGGTGGAGGCGGGGTCCGTGCCGGGGAACGCCGCGGGCTTCCCCGCCGACCTGCTCGACGCGCGCCTCGTCCCCGGCGCGCAGCCGGGGCACCCCGCCGCCTGGACGTACCCGGTGCGGCTCATGCCGGGCGTGCCGTACCGGGCGGCGCGGGGCCGCTTCCTCGGCGGCTCGACCACGATCAACGGCGGCTACTTCGTCCGGGCGCGGCGCGCGGACTTCGCCCGCTGGTCGGCCGCCGCCGGCGACCCCGGCTGGTCGTACGAGCGGGTGCTGCCGTTCCTGCGCCGGCTGGAGACCGACCTCGACCATGGGGCCGGGCCGCTGCACGGCGGCGACGGCCCGGTTCCCGTCCGCCGCACCGGCCTCGGGCATCCCGCCGCCGCCGCGTTCCAGGCCGCCGCCCGGGAACTCGGGTATCCGGAGGACCCCGACAAGAACGCCCAGGACCCGCCCGGATTCGGCCCCGTTCCGTCCAACACGGTCGGCGGCCGGCGGATCAACACCGGGATCGCCTACCTGCTGGGTGCCGCCGCCGGCCGCCCCAACCTCACCGTGCTGGGGAACCGCCCGGCGCGGTCGGTGCTCGTCCGCCGGGGACGGGCGACCGGGGTCGTCGCCGGCCACGGCGGCCGGTGGACGGTCCTGGAAGCGGGAGAGGTCGTCCTGTCGGCCGGCTCCCTCGCCACACCGCACCTGCTGCACGTGTCCGGGATCGGGCCCGCGGCGGATCTCGAACGCGCCGGTATCCGCGCCGTCCACGACCTTCCGGCCGTCGGGGCCAGGCTCAGCGACCACCCGAGCGTCGCCGTCGAATGGGCGCCCGTCCGGCCGCTGGACGAGCCGTCCGGGTCCTGGCTCGGCGGAGTCCTGCATCTGGCCTCGCAGGGCGGTGACGAGGCGGGCGACCTGGAGATCCTGCAGTCCCTCGTGCCGCTCGCGGGCCTGCGGGACGCGAGGACCTCCGTGCCCGGTGCGCCCCTGGCCTTCCTCGTGTCCGTCCAGACGCCCGCGGCGGGCGGAGCACTGCGCACGATCTCACCCGACCCGGAGGTCCCGCCCGAGATCGACTACGGCTATCTGCGGACCGGGGACGACCGGCGCCGGATGCGCGAAGCGGTCCGGGCGACGGCGGCCGTGGCGTCCACCCAAGCCTTCGCCGAGGTGAGCGGCGGCCTGGTGGACAGGCCGCCGCTGGACGACGACCGCCTCCTCGACCGGTGGATACGCGCCCGCATCGGGACCTCCCAGCACACCTGCGGCACCGTGCCGATGGGGCCGGACGCCGCGGTCGACGCGAGCGGAAGGGTGCACGGCCTGACCGGCCTGCGCGTCGCCGACACCTCGATCCTGCCGGCCGCGCCGCTGCGCGGCCCGGCCGCCGCGGCCGTCCTCGTCGGCGAACTCATCGCCGACGCCTGCCGCCGCGGCTAGCGGGTCCAGGCGGCGGAGCCGGCCTGCGCGGCGGCACCGGCGGCCCGGCGCAGCGAGTTCGCCGCCGCGGCGGGCAGCACCCGGTCACCGATGGCCAGTACCCCCGCCACGACCTGGGGCGGAGCCGTCCGCGCCATCCCGGCGACCAGCCCTTCCCGGGTGGGCCGGTCCAGCGCCGGCAGCATCAGCTCCAGGGTGGTGGCGGTGATCTCCGGCGGGGTGGCGGCCATGAACGCCGCCCGGGCGGCGCCGATCTCGGCGTCGTCGCAGTGCGCCCAGATCCGCGGCATGATCATCGTCTCCTCCTCGTGCAGGTGCGGGAGGTAGGCGGTGGTGAAGCGGGCCAGATCCCGGTAGATGCCGAGGCCGGTGACCGCGTCGGGGGCCGCCAGCGCGGCCTCGAACCGCCCGGCGAGGTCGTCGAGCAGGTCGTCGAGGTCCCGGTGCTGCTCCTCGGTCGGCTCGGCGGAGCCGGGCTCGTACGGGTCCAGCAGCCGCAGGATGTGTCGGTCCTCGTGCTCGGTGTGGCTGCGCAGCAGCGCCAGCAGCCGCCGCCACCGCTCCCCGAGCCCGGCGACCTCGGCGGCGTCGTTCCAGTCGGTGGCGCCGGCCTGGACGGTGACCGCGAACAGCCCGCTGCGGAGCGCCTTGTGGATGTGGGTGAACAGGTCGTCGCGGCCCTCGGGGCGCTCGTCGTCCATAACGGTTCGTCTTCTCCTGTCGTGTCCTGCCGTGCGCCGGGCCCCGGGCGGGCTCGGCGGCCGTCACGAACGTAGGGCCGAGGGCGCTGACCTGCGTATCCCAAGATTCTGGGGGTGGCGGCCCGGGGCGCCGGCCGCGATGCTGGAGGGCATGGAGCTCCTCGACCGGATCCACCGGCTGGCCGCGCGCGGTGACGATCTGACCCGGGTGCGCGCCGAGGTCGACCGCCTGCTGCGGCACGCGGTCGGATACGACATCGCGGCCGTCTCCACGGTCGACCCGGCGACGCTGCTGTGGACCAGCTGCTTCGTCAGCGGGCTGGACCCGGAGGGAGCGGCCGAGCGCGAGCGGGTCCTGTTCGGCCTGGAGTTCCAGGGCGGAGATCTCAACGGCTACGCCGAGCTGGCGGCGGCCGACGTGCCCGTCGCGAGCCTGCACCGCACCACCGGCGGTGACCTGTCCCGCGCCCGGCGCTACCGGCTCCTGCTGCGCGGGCTGGACATCATCGACGAGGCGCGGGTGATCCTGCGTTCGCGGGAGGGCTGCTGGGGCTCGCTCACCCTCTACCGGCGCGCGCCCGCGCCGCCGTTCACCGAGGACGAGCTGGCGCTGCTGGCGGGGGTCTCCACGCCGATCGCCGACCTGTTCCGGCTCACGCTGCTGCGCGCCGCGCTGGCCGTCCCCGACGCGCTCGACCACCCGCCGGGCATGCTGCTGGTGACCGGATCGGGCGAGGTCGAGGTCAGCAGTGCCGACGCGCGGGCCTGGCTGGAGGCCATCGACGACCGGGGGCGGCTGCCGAGCGTGCTGCGGGCCGTGGCGGCCGCCGCCGCCTCCGGCGACGGCCTGGCCCGGGCGGCGCTGCCGGCCCGGGACGGGCGCTGGGTGGTGCTGCACGGCTCACCGGCGTCCGGCGGACCGGGACCCGGGGACCGCGTCGCGGTCATCATCGAGGGGGCCAGGCCCGCGGTGCTCAGCGAGGTGATCGCGGGCGCGTACGGGCTGACGCCCCGGGAACGGCAGATCACCGGGCTCGCCGCCCAGGGGCACAGCACCAGGCAGATGGCCACCGCCCTCGGCATCTCCCCGTTCACGGTGCAGGACCACCTCAAGGCGGTGTTCGCCAAGACCGGGGTGCGCAGCCGCGGCGAACTCGTCGCGGCGATCTATGCCCGGCACTACGCCCCCCGCTCGGCGGCGGGCACGGCACCGGGACCCTACGGCTGGTACCTCGACGACCACCTGACGGCCTCGTAGGGCCGTCCGGGCGGGACCCGGCCGTCTAGGACGCGTTCTCCAGCGTCTCCGCCAGCCCGGCCCCCACCTGCCGGATCGTCTCGTTCAGCAGGTCGGGCAGCGCCACGTCCGGGCTGGACAGCCACTGCTCGTAGGCGGTGACCGCCGCGGACAGCAGGACGTTGCCGGCCAGCCGGACCGGCGTCGCCGTCGCCGGCAGCCCGGTGCGCCGGGCCACGAACTCCTCGATGATGTCGCGCCAGGCCGTGTAGCGCAGCGTCGAGTCGGCCTGCAGGGTCGGCACGGTCAGGATGAGCTCCATCCGCTGCCGGTGCCAGGGGACCTCTTCCGGGTCGAACCGGTTGAACTCCACCACGGCCGCGCGCACCGCCTCCAGGATCGGCGTGCGCGGATCGGCCCCGGCCAGCAGGGTGCGCAGCTTCCGCAACTGCCGGTCGAAGTCCCCCCACACCAGGTCGTTCTTGGACGCGAAGTAGCGGAACAGCGTCCGCCGCCCGATGCCCGCCGCCGCCGCGATGTCGTCCACCGTGGTCTTGTCGAACCCCTGCCGGGCGAACAACTCGAAGGCCAGCCGCTCCAAGGCGTCCCGCGAGGTCACGCGGGGCCGGCCCATGACCTGCCGCGCACCGGGCTCCGCACTGGACGACGTCACGGGCACAAGGCTCCCACGCGCGCGGCCCCGCCCAGGGATCTTGACGGTCGTACGGCGTCTCCGCAACGGCCGAAGGAGCGCATGCGGGTGTTCCGCCGTCCCTGCCGGGAAGCCTGGACGATGTGGAGCCGCTGCTGACGTTCGGGCACGGCACCGCGGGGCGCGAGGAGCTGACCCGTCTCCTGCGCGACGCGGGGGTGTGCTCCGTGGTGGACGTGCGCACCGCGCCCGGCAGCCGCCGCAACCCGGACGTGCATCGCACCGCCCTGCGGGAATGGCTGCCCGCCGCGGGGATCGGCTACCGGTGGGAGAAGCGCCTCGGCGGGTTCCGGCGGCCCGCGCCGGACGCACCCGACACCTTCTGGCGCAACGATTCCTTCCGCGGATACGCCGAATACACGCGCGACCCCGGTTTCCTGGCCGCCATGGACGACCTGCTCCGCGACGCCGCCGGCACCCGCACGGCCGTGATGTGCGGCGAGTCGCTCTGGTGGCGCTGCCACCGCCGCATCATCGCCGACTACGCGGTCCTGGCCCGCGGCAGACCCGTCCTGCACCTGGCCCACGACGGCCGCCTGACCGGCCACACCCCGACCTCCGGCGCCCGCCTCCGCGACGACGGCCTCCTCGTCTACGACGGCGGCTGACGCGATTCCGATTCACGGGCCGGTCAGTTCGGGATCTGCACGCCCTGCCCAATGGCACAGGGAGAAAAGGGCGGGGAGATCAGTCCTCGCTCCAGCCGTGCTTGCGGGCGAAGGTGAGCAGACCTTCGCGCAGTTTGATCAGGTGGGCTCCGGTCAGTTCCGGCACGGTTTCGAGGATCAGCTCGGTGAGTTCGATGCGCAGTTCCGTCTCGGTGAGGACGTCGCACAGGCCCTCGTCGTCCGCCGTGGAGGCCCGCCCGGGACCGGCGACGGAGGGGACGGAGCGGTCGCCGATGACGCTGACGTCGAACGCCTTCAGACCGCGCTCGCCGTCGATGAGCTCGTATTCGACGGACGTCCCCGTGGTGATCAGACTCTTGTCGTCGTTCAGGTCGTTCACATGAACGAAGACGTCGGGACCACCCTCGTCGGGCGTGATGAATCCATAACCGCGAACTTCGTCGAACCGCGCGATCCTGCCCACATGCACCACAACAACATCCTTCACCGAAAACGCCTCTGCACCATCGTCCGCCGAAATGCGCGGAAGTACCTCGACCGCGCCGTATCATCCCCGGCGGTCCGCTCCCAGGGTATCCAAGGAGCTCAGTGTTGTCGCGCGAACCGTGGGTCTGCTGAACCCCCCCAAAACCCAACGAATGGCGGTCAACGGCGGTCGGATCGGTAGGGGGTCAGGGCCGGTTCGCCGCGGAGCGGTCACCCGCGCCAGCCGAGGGCCTCCTTGGCGGCGTCGCTCATCATGTCCGGTTCCCAGACCGGCTCCCACACGATCTCGGTCTCGACGTCGTCGACGCCGGGCGCGCCCCACAGCGCGGCGCGGATCGTGTCCTCGAAATAGCCGCTGAGCGGGCACGCCGGGGTGGTCATGGTCATCCGGACCCGCGCCACCCCGTCGGTCACGCCGACGTCGTAGACGAGGCCGAGGTCGATGATGTTGACGCCGAGTTCCGGGTCCAGGACCTCGCGCAGCATCTCGCGGAGCAGGCTCGTGTCGGGGGCGTCCGCGAGCCATGCCGTCACCGGCAGGCCGGCCCGGTCGCCGGCGGGGTCTACGGTGCCGCGCTCGCTCACTGGTGTGCGTCCTTTCCGTCGGGGGGTGCGCCGGGGTCCGTCTCGATGCGGGCCCGGCAGGTGCGGGGCGCGGCGAACGGCTCCAGCCGGACGCTGCTCGCGGGCGTCCCGAGTTCCGCGAGAGCGCCCTGCATGAGCCCGAGGTGGACTCCGCAGGCCACGTCCGGGTGGTGCTCGGCGACCTCGCGGAACGGGCAGGCGTGCAGCGTGATGCCGCCGCCCGCGGGGTCCGGGGCGGGGGCGAAGCCGAGTTCGCCGAGCAGCTCGGTGAGCAGTTCGGCCGCCTGCTCCGGGCTGATCCGGGTGAAGGGCGGCGGCTTGCCGATCAGGTAGCCGCCCCAGACGCGGCCCGCCCGTCCGGCCGCGGCCGCCGGGTCGGGGCTGATGCCGGTGAGATGCCCGGCGAGGATGTCGGCGAGCAGCCGGTACCCCGACTCCGCCGCCTCGTCGGACGCGGGGTCGCCCGCCCCCGCCCGCGCCGTGTAGAGCTGCCGGGGCCGGCCGGGACGGTTCCGGCTCTCCGTGGTGCGGTCCGCCTGGCCGTCCGCGGTCAGCCGGTCGAGATGCCGCCGGACGGTGTTGGGGTGCAGGCCGACCCGGGCGGCCACCTCGGCCACCGAGAGCGGGGACTGCGCGGCCCGCAGGGTCTCCAGCACCGCGCTGCGGCTCACCCCGGACAGCATCGCGCGCCGGCGCCCGTCCGCACCGGCGCCGGCCGTCCGACGCGCCGGCTGGTTCCCCATATCATTAGTTTTTACAGGCGGTGTCATATAAAAACAAGGGATATCCGAATGAACAGGGGAGAGCGCATGGGGAGCGAGACGCTGTCCGCGGTGCTGGAGCGTGAACACCGGGAGATAGACGAGGGGATCGAGGTCTTCGCGGCCGGCCTGACGCAGGGCGGGCGGGACACCGCGCCGCTCAAGCGGGCGCTGGAGGGACTGCGCCGCCACATCTACCTCGAAGAGGAGTTCCTGTTCCCGCCGCTGCGGGAGGCGGGCCTGATGGCGCCGGTCTTCGTCATGCTCCGCGAGCACGGCGAGCTGTGGCGGACGATGGACCGGCTGGAGGCCGAGGCCGCCGAGGGGACGGGGGCCGATGAGGTGCGGCGCCTGTGCGACGAGCTGCTCGGCATGCTGGATCGGCACAACTCCAAGGAGGAGCCGATCCTCTACCCGCAGGCCGACGCGGTGCTGGCGCCCGAGGCGGCCGATCGGCTCCACCGGTTCATCGCCTCCGGCCGGACGCCCGACGGCTGGGTGTGCCAGGGCGTGCGGCCCTGATCCGCAGGACGGACGGGCGGCCCGGCGACCGGGCCGCCCGCCCCCCGCTAGGCGGCGGCGGTGCGGCCGATGCGGACCCGCCACGTCTCCGGCCCCTCCTCCAGGTAGTCCCAGGTGAACGCCCCCTCGTGCTCGGCGGCGAACTGGTAGTACAGCGGCTTCGGGTCGTGGTCGTTGATGAGCACGAAACCCTCGCCCGGGCTGAGCGACGTCCACGTCTCGAAGATCAGGGTGTGGCGGCGCGCGGGGGCCTCGGAGCGGACGTCGAGCGGACGGTCCTCGGCGGTCATGTCGGTCTCCTTCGGGGTGTCGTTCTGCCGGTCGTCGGGCAGGCGGGCCAGGTAGTGCATGACGCCGTTGAGGCGCTCGGCCTCCGCGGGACGCGCGTGGCGGAGCGCCACCCAGCCGTCGGCGGCCAGGCGGCTCGCGTCGCCGGGGTGGCCCGCCTGCCCCAGCGCGCGGACCGCGCGGGAGAGCAGGCGGGTCAGTGCCGCCACCGGATCCTGGTCCGTGGCGGGCGGATCGGCCGTGGTCGTCGGACCCACCTCCCTGGATTTATCCAAGCTCGGATTGTTTATACAGGGACAGTAGTGCAAAATAGGGGCCGTCACAACGTCGCTGAGGAGACCTGCCGTGACCTACGTGATCGCTGAGCCGTGCATCGATGTGCTGGACCGCGCCTGCGTCGACGAATGCCCGGTCGACTGCATCTATGAGGGCGAGCGCTCGCTGTACATCCATCCGGACGAGTGCGTCGACTGCGGTGCGTGCGAGCCGGTCTGCCCGGTGGAGGCGATCTACTACGAGGACGACCTGCCGGCGGCGCTGGAGCCGTACCGGGAGGACAACGCGCGGTTCTTCGCCGAGCCCCTGCCCGGCCGCGGCGAGCCGCTCGGCGCCCCCGGCGGCGCCACCAAACTCGGCGCGCTCGGCGTGGACACGCCTCTCGTCGCGTCCCACCCGAAACCCGAGTAGGCGGGCGGGCGGCGGCAACGGCTGCAAGCGGGCCTGAACCGAGACCACCCGGGGCGGCTCAGGCCCTAAAAGGTCAGCCGCCCAGATTGACCGCGATGACCAGGACGAGGAGCAGCAGCGGCACCATCGCGCCGATGATCGCGATGGGCCGGGTCAGCAGCGGGGCGCCCGGGTCGGCGGGCCGCTGGTACGGCAGCCCGCCGGGCGGCGGCATCGGGGCGGCGAGGCCGGCCACCTTGGCGTGCCGGGTCAGATTGATCAGCACGGTGATCGGCGTGATGATGAAGGAGACATAACCCCACCAGCCGCCGATCAGGGTCTTGGCCGTCATGTCCCGGAACACCGACAGGCCGCAATTCCGGCAGAACGGTCCCTTGACGTGCAAGAAGGACATAACGACGATCATTCCGCGGTGGCCGCGGAAGGTCGTGTCGGCCGCGGGCACGCAGCCGCAGAAACGGCACTGGACGACCTGCGGAGTCCCGTACGGCGTCGGCTGCGGCGGCGCCTGCGGAGCACCCCGGTGCGCATTCTGCGGCGGCGCCGAATAGTGCGCGGCTTGGGGCGTGCCATAGGGCGCTTGAGGTGTGCCATAGGGCCCGGGTTGAGACGTGCCATGGGGCGCGTTCGGCGGTGCGCCGTAGGGAGTGCCGCCGTTTCCGTAAGGGACGTGACTCGATGGCTCCACGACCGCCGCCTCCGATCTCAGGGGGACCGGCCGATCATGCCACGCCCGGCCGGGCCGCGTCGGCCTTTCGCCGATCCTCCGCGGACATGGGTCCGGGCCGGCGCCCGGCGCCGGCCCGGACCGGTCGCCCTAGACGCGCCCGCGCATCATCGCCACGCCCATCGCGGCCATGCCGAGGACGAGCGCTATCGCCCCCGTCACGACGTTGCTCCAGATGGTCGAGGTCGTGGCCATGTCGCCGGCCACCGCCCACGGTGCGATGATCGTCCAGATCCCGATGACCGGGGTCACCCAGCTCATCGTGTGGGTGCGGCCGTAGGCGGACGCGAATCCGGCGGCCAGCAGGGTCAGCGCGACCCCCATGATCAGGTTGTTGACCGTGAGGTTGGTCCGCCCGCCGAATCCCACGATCCAGGGGGACGCCGCCAGGTAGAGGCCGGTGAGGGCGATGAGACCGTTCACGCCCTGCGCGACGGGGGTCTCCGCCGCGGCCTCGTACCGGGCGCGCATCTCGATGATGTCGGGGTGCTGCTCGATGCCTCCCGCGGGATGAGTGGTCATGGGTCTGCTCCCTTCCTCTCGTCGTCCCTGCGGCTCGGCGATCCCGGCCGGACCCGGTCGGTTATATCGCCTCGCGACATGGCCTAACCGCCACATCCCCGACCTAACATCACAGACCAAGATTTTTCCGACTCGTCCTGATTTGCGGCTCTTCCACGCACTAGGTCGGTTTCGCCGAGAGAGCCGTGATCTCTTTGGTGAGGGCGGCGTGGATGTGGCGGAACAACGCATCGAGATCCGTGCAGTAGACCGAGCGATGATCGAAGCCCGACCCGGCGCGATAACGGTGCGGATAAAGACCGCCGCCACAGGTCCGCGCCCAGCGGCACGGGCGGCATTCGGACGGCACTCCGTGCGCCCCCATCTGGCGCGCGACGGTGCGCGGATGCCGGAGCGCCGAGTCGAAGTCGTCGTGGAACACGTCGAGGCCGAGGTCGGCCGCGTTCTCGTAGGCGACGGCGAGGATGTCGGACTGCTCGATCCGGCCGTCGGTCTCCACCACGAGCATCGCGGCGGGCGTCGTCCCGATGCCCTCGACGGACGATCCGCCGCCCAGCAGGACGTTGATGATCTCCTCGAACAGCCGGATCCGGGTCCGCCGGACCGGTGCGCCGAACCAGCGGTCGAACACCGGGATCAGCCACCGCGCGTACGCGCCCGGCGGCCCGGCGGGCGGCGATGACCAGGTAGCGTGCGGCAGCAGCAGGTCGATGGCGGGCGGTGCGAAGGCCAGCAGGGCCTCGTAGGCGGCGAGAGGATCCTGGTCGAGGTCGATGACGCAGAGCAGCCCGCCGAACAGATGCCGGAACTCCGGGGCGGTCAGCTCGCCCAGGCCCCGCGCGACGCGGCCGTGACTCCCTCCGCGCGGTCCCGGCCGGGCCCGGTCGTGGGCGGCCTGGTCTCCGTCGAGGCTGACCCCCACCCGGACGTCCAGTTCGGCGAACAGCCGCAGGAAGCCGCGCGTCAGCAGCGTCCCGTTGGTCTGCAGGGAGAAATGCGCGCCGGCCACGCCGTCCAGCCGGTCCCGGACGGCGTCGACGACCCGCCGGATCCGGTCCGCGCCCGCGAGCAGCGGTTCCCCTCCGTGCAGGACGATCGAGACCTCGCGCAGCCCGTGGCCGCGCGCGTGCTCGGCGATCCGGGCCGCCGCCGCCTCCGCGACCGCCGCGGACATCGCCGGCGGCCGGTGCCGCCACCGCTGGTCCGCCATCGTGTACAGGTAGCAATAGCGGCAGGAGAGATTGCAGCGGCTGTGCACCTTGAGTATGAACTGACGAAAGGGATTCGCCGCCGCATTCGGCCGGTGTCGGCCAATTTGACGGTCGATCATGAATCGAGTCTAGACCGGCCTGAGGTGGTTTTTGTGTCCCGTGACACTGGATCGCGGCCAATTCCGGCGGAACATGGTTCCAAAAAGACATGCTATGCCTACGATAGTGGCCGGTCTGGACACGGGCGGTGAGGACATGGCGGAAGCCGGGCGACAGGACCTGGTCGATCTCTCCGAAATCGATCTCGCGGCTTTGCGTCTTGCGGACGGCTCTGTCCTCGAAGAGGCGCTGGCACGCGCGCGGCGCGAACGAGATGGGGAAGGCTGGGGATACGCCAGTTTCATGAATACGGCATGTACCGAAAAGCCCGGGCGATCGGCCGCGGAGGAGGAGGACGAGTGAGCGCCGCAGAACCCGGAGGGGAATCACGCCATGTCGAATGCATGGCGTTCGTCGCGCGCACCCCGGGGCTGGGCCGGACGACGACGGTGGCGAACATCGCGCTGATCCTGGCCGGCGCGCGGGCCCGCGTCCTGATCGTCGACTGGAGCGCGGAGAGACCCGGCGCGGACGGCTACTTCGCGCGGTTCGGAGCCGACCCCTGCGGCGAGACCGAGGCGCTCGCCGCGCGGTTCGACGAGCTGACGCGGGAGCGCCGGGGCCGCTGGCAGGCCGCGCGGTACCAGCCGCCCGGCGACATCGAGGCGATCGACCTCGTCGCCCCGCGGCCGCTCGACGGAGCGGGCGTGCCCAGCCTGCCCTGGGACGACCCGATCGAGGACACCGTGGCCCGGCTGCGCGCCGAGATCGACGCGTCGCGGTACGACTACGTCCTGGTGGACGCGCCGACCGACCCGGACGACGACGTCATCGACGTCGTGGCGCGGGGCGTGGACCAGGCCGTCGTGCTCTTCGAACCGAGCCGGCCGTCGGTCGCCGGCGCCGCCGACATCGCCGACAAGATCGCCTCCCGGGCGGTCACGGGCGTGCGGGTGCTGCCGCTGGAGGTCGAGCCGCGCGACGGCGGCCCGCCGCGCCGCCGCGTGTCCGCCGAGCTCGTCGCCGAATGGTTCGGCGACTTCCTGCTGGACGGGGAGCCCCCGATCCTGCGGGTGCCGTCCGTCCCGGAACGGGACTCCAGGCAGATCCTCGTCACGCTCGCCGACGACCCGGGCACCGTCCGGGTCCTCGCCTACGCCCGGCTCGCGGCCGAGCTGACCCGGGGCGCGGTCACCGGCCCGCCGGCGCTCCCCGCCGAACTGCGCGGCAACTACCGCGCCGCCCTCGGCATGGACGACCCGCGGGACACGGGCCGGTTCACGATCGTGCATCGCTGGCCCGACCGGCGTTACGCCGACTGGGTGCGGGCCCGGCTCCGCGAGGGCGGCGCGGAGGCCGTTCTCGCCGGCCCGGACGCGGTGCTGTCCGGCGCGCCCGCCGTGGCTCCCGGCCGCGCGATCTGGATCGTGTCCGAGCGCCTGCTCGGCGCGCTCGCGGGCCCCCTGCCCGACCGCCCCGGCGACATCGCGCTGCTGGTGCCCGGAGCCGACGCCGCCGCGGTCCCGCCGGTGATGCGGCTCATCGAGCTGGACGAGGGCACCCCGAGCCAGGTGGGCCTGCGGCTGCTCGGCCGGCTGGGGCTGGTGAGCGAGCCGGCCCGGCACCGGGTGTTCGAGCCGGTCTTCCCGCTGGAGCGGGACGCCGGCCCGCTCCAGACGAATTTCGCGCCGCCGGCCCGGCAGCCCTTCGCCGGGCGGGTGGCGGAGCTGACCCGGCTCCGCGACCGGCTGATGAGCGACACCGACGGCTGCGAACCGTACGTGCTGGACGGGCCGCCGGGCATCGGCAAGACCGCGATGGTCCTGGAGTACCTGCGGCTCTTCCGGTCCGACTACCGGCTGATCTGGTGGGTCTCGGCGCGCACCATGCCCCTCGTCCGGAGCGGGCTGGCCGAGCTGGCCGACGCGCTGGGCGTTCCGGCGCGGGGCGACAAGGCGGCCGCCGCGGTCGCGGAGCTGCGCGCCTCCCGCGGGCCCTGGCTGCTGATCTACGACGATGCGGAGGACCTCGCCGGCCTGGCGGATCTCATCCCGTCCGGCGGCCCCGGCCACGTGCTCGTCACCGCCCGGACCGCGCCGGAAACCGGTCCGGGCGCCGGGACGCCGTACGCCCGCGACCGGCTGGCGGCGCTCGCGGCGGAGCCGGGCGCCGCGCTGCTGCGCGAGCGCGTTGCCGGGCTCACGGCCGAGCAGGCGCAGGGCGTCGTGGCGATGCTGGGCGGGCGGCCGCTGGCGCTCCATCTCGCCGCGGCCTGGCTCGCCGAGACCGCCGATTGGCTCGCCGCGCGGTCGGTGGGCACCGAGGAGGCGGCGGCGTGGGCCGCCGCCGAGTACACCGCGCGCGTGGAACGGCATGTCGCGGAAGGCGGCCCGGACATCACCGCGGCGTGCCTGGCGCTGACCCTGCGGACGCTGGAGGAGAGCGGCCCGCTCGAACGGCTGGCCGTGCGGCTGCTCGAAATGTGCGCGTGGCTGTCCCCGGAGGGCGTCAGCCATGAGCTGCTGTCCACGGTGCCGTTCCTGACCATGCTGGAGAAGGTCGCCGGCCAGGAGGACGGGGCGCTCATCGACGCCGACAGCATGGTCCTCGACCAGTTGCTGCACATCTGCGCCAGATACGGGCTGGGCCGGGTCCTGTGGAAACGCGTGCCCCTCTTCAGGACGCACCGGTCGGTTCAGGAGCTGATCCGCGGGCTGCTCGCCGACACCGGCGAGGCCGAGGCCCGCAACGCCCAGGTCCTGGAGGCCGTGGGCAGGACCGTCCCGCCCGTGGTGGACGGGCCGATCGGCCGGCACGCGGACCGCTTCGCCGAGCTGCTCCGGCACATCGGCCCGCTGGGCGCCGCGGAGCGCACCGAGCCGTGGGCGCGGCGCTGGTTCGTCGAGCAGATGCGCTTCCAGTACGCCTCCGGCGACGAGGCCGGCGCGCGGGAGCTGCTCGCCCTGGCCGACCGCGCGCTGGCCCGCTGGCCGGACGACCTGGTCACGGCGAGGACGCTGGGGCAGATGGCCAATGTCTGCCGGGTTCTCGGCGACTTCGCCTCGGCGTCCCGGAACGGCGAGCGCGCCCTGACGGCCCTGCGGGAGCTCGGTGCGGCCGGTGAGTTCTGGGCGCTGGCCGAGCTGCGCGGCAGGTCCGCCGACCTGCGGGGGCTCGGGCGCTTCGCCGAGTCGCTGGGCGAGATCCAGGGCGTCTATGAGCAGTTCCGGCGGATGTTCGGCGATGACCACCGGGAAACGTGGCTGGCGAGGATCAACCTCGCCGAATCGGCGTTCCTCATGGGCCAGTACACGCTGGCTCTCCGTACCGCCGAGGCGGCCTGGCGGCAGCGGACGGCCGAGGCCGGCGAACGCGACTGGACCGCGCTGCTGATGGCCCGGAGGGTCGGCGACTATCTGGGCGGGATCGGCGACTGGCCGCGGGCGCGGCGGCACCTGGACTTCAGCCTCCGCGAGGCCCGGTCGATGGACACGCCCAACGAGATCGCGACGCTGGAGCTGATGCGCAGCTTCGCGGTGGCGATCCGCTGCGACCGGGGCGTCGACTCCGGCCCTCCGCACAAGCGGATCACCGAGACCCTGCGCGGGCTGCGCGGGCTGCTGGGCGCCGACCATCCGAGCGCGCTCGCCACCGAGCTGAGCCTGGGCGTGGAGCTGGCGATGACGGGCGCGTACCGGGCGGCCGTCAAGCGCGCCGAGCGGTGCTGCGACGAGTTCGCCTCCGTGTACGCCCCCGATCATCCGATCGTCCAGCTGTGCCGGGTCGATCTGGGGGTGTTCACGCTGGAGGCGGGCGGTGCCGCGAAGCGGGCGCTGGGCATCCTCCAGGACGCCGGCGACGCCCTCGCCGAGACGCTCGGCGAGCAGCACCCGTGGACGATCGTGGCCGCCCTGCACCAGGCGTGGGCGCTGGCCGAGCTCGGCCGTGCCGACGACGCGAGGCTGCGCGCGGAGGCGGCGCGGGCGGACGCGCTGGAGTTCCTGGGCCGCGACCACCCGTACACGGCCGCGGCCGGTGAACTCCTCCGGGAGGGCGGGGCGATCCGGCCGGTGCGAGAGCGGCCCCGGCAGGCGCGGGTCTATCTGGACGTGCCGTTCATCTGACAGGCGAGGCAAGAAGGAGACCGATATGGAAGGAGCTTCGTTGCCGCTCCCGGACGTGCATCTGTGGTCGGAGCAGCGGACGGTCGACGACTGGACCGCGGCGGCGTTCCGCGAACGCATCCGGCGCGAGGGCGCGCCGCATCACCTGGCCAAGTACAACCGGGGTGTCTACGAGTTCGCCGTGGACGTGCTGGACGACCCGGCACTGGCCGCCGCCGCGCCGGACGCCTCGGCGGACCGGCGATCGAGGTACCAGGCGGCGGAGCAGCAGCTCGCCTTCATGATGACCGCCCTGGACCGGGAGCTGGGCGAGGCCGAGACGGGACGGCTCATCCGGATGGTCCTGCACACCGAGCAGGGCGCGCTCTTCTCCATCGCCGTCACGCCGAAGAACTATGTGCTGGGGATCGTGTTCGGCGTGGCCGCGGCGGAGGAGGGCGGGGCGCCCCCGTCGCTTCCCCGGGTGGCCCTCGTCCGGGACGCCGACGTCGTCGTCAGTGAGCTCGGCAACGCCCTGCGCGACCGGATGGGGCTGCCCCGGCAGAACCCCGGTGGCTGGCTCACCCTGAGCCCCGAGCCGGAGGACGCGGGGACGGACGAGCCGGCGGCGGGCACCGGGCGCCTGTCCTCGCCGCACCGCTGGGGTGCCGAGAGCGCGTGCACGGACCGGATGGCCGCGCTGCTGAACCCCGCGGAGCTGATCTATATGGCCCTGGTCCGGGACGGACGGGTGGTGGAGGAGACGGATCTCTGGTCGCACGAGCGGGTCGTCGAGACCTGGCTGCCGGAGGACGACCCGGAGAGCAGACGCTCGTACTACCGGCGGCTGGCGGGGGAGTGCGGCCTGTACGCGCGGCAGCTCGGGCAGATCGCCCGCCTGGCGATGCGCGGCCGGATGCTGCGGATCGTCCTCGACGTCGAGCAGGGGGCCATTTACCATTACCGGCTCGGCCCGACCGAATATCTGGTGGGGGTCACCCTTAATCAGAAGCGGGTGAGCCAGGCCGATGAGAAGATCGGTGATCTGGCCGCCGAACTGTCCGGCGAGATGTTCCGTACTCAATGGTGATTGCTCGCGGCCCGGCCCCGATTTATGATCATGGCGGGGCGACGGCGTCGCAGGTTCCCTTACCCAGGAAGCAGGGCAAATGGCCATAAGGTTCGCCTTCATGCTCGGCATGGTGGCGGTGGGTGTGATCATCGGCCGGTTATCCGGACATGTCACCGACATTTTGGGCGGACCGTTTTATTCCCCATTTGTGGCCTTTTTGTTGGCTCTCGGGCTGTACGGCAGTACCCGCGCCATCGACCTGCGGCATCTGCGCTCCGATCTGCGTACCATCGTCCTCGCCGTCACCGTGGGCGTGTTCCTCAAGGCCGTCCTGATCACCGCGGTGATGCTGGCGGTGTTCCGGAATCCGGCGTTCCTGGTGCTGGGCGTCGCGGTGGCGCAGATCGACCCCCTGTCGGTGAGCGCTCTCGGCGAGTCGTCGCGGCTGTCGCGCCGCGGCCGGGGTCTGCTGCTGGCCTGGGCGTCCTTCGATGATCCGGTGACGACGCTGCTCACCATCTACGCCGCGGCGCTGGCCCTGCCGTTCCGGGACGGCGGGGTGTCCGCACATCCCGAATTCAGCGGGTCCATGTTCACCGTCGATCTGCTGGGCAATCTCGGGGTGGCGGCCGCGGCCGTCCTGCTGCACCGGCTGGTGCGCAGGGCGGCGCCGCGGTGGGAGTTCCCCGTCGCGTGCCTGGTGCTGGCGGCGGTGTTCGCGGTCGGGACGTGGCGGATGTGGGTGCTGGCCGTCGCGCTCGTGGGGCTGAGCATCCGGCCGGTGCTGCGGTCGCGCCCGCACGCCGTGGACCGGATCCTCGACAGGTCGATCGACGTGGCGTTCCTGCTGGCCGCGGTGCTGCTCGGCGTCGTGCTGTCGCTGGGCGTCTCACCGCTGCCCGGGGTGGTGCTCGGCGTGGCGGCGTTCGCGGCGCACGCGCTGGTGAGCCTGCCGCTCACGCGCTCGCAGTCCGTGCAGGACAAGGTGCTGCTGGCGTTCGCGCAGCAGAACGGCATCACCGCGATCATCCTGGCGCTGCTGCTGGAGCCGGTCTTCGGTGGCACCGTCGCGGTCGTCGCCCCCGCCATCCTGGTGGTCAACCTGCTGTATCTGGCGGCCAACGGCCTCCACGCCCACCGGGCGCGGACGGCCGAGGCGGTGTCCGTGCCGCGGACGCTCCCGGGTGCGGCGGTGTCAGGGGAGGTGACCGAGCCCGCCCGGACCGAAGTGCCGGCGGATCCGGTACGCAAGATCGCTCAGCAGCGTGTACAGGTCCGTCTGTGGAAGGCCCAGCGCATCCCGCCGCGTGACTGATCCCCCGGGCAGCGGGTCCGAGGTCTGGCGCGCCAGTGTTTCGAGCACCTGGATCGGCAGGTACTCCATGACGGTCTCGTAGTTCCGGCAGAGGGCGTCCAGGGCGGCATGCTGCTCGGCGGTGGGCGGGCCGTCCAGCCGCCGGTACCAGTCCCGTACCGCTTCGTGCAGGGCGCCGATCATCGTTTCGGCCAGGGTGGCGGCTCCCACCGCCCGCACGACACCGCTGTTCTGCAGGCGGAGCAGCAGCCCGGAGGCGACGCCCGGGGAGCGTTCGCCGAACATGCCGGCGAGCGCCGTCCGCACGTCGGTGATCTCCTTCAGGGTGGTCAGCACCTCGGCGAACATCTGCTCCACCTCGTCCGGCAGCGGTGCGGGGTCCTCGTCGCGGCCGAGGGACTGGAGCCGCCGGGACAGGTCGGCGTACTGCTGCTCGGACGCGCTGCGCATCGATTCGACCTGGTACGCCAGCATCTCCAGGAAGTTCTGGGTGGTGCCCTGCGCCTCGGCGAGCCGGCTGACGCTCGCCCGGACGCCCCGCATCTGGTCGTCGCCGGACGCCTCCAGCTGCTCGGTCATGCGGCGCATCAGCCAGGAGAACTCGTCGGGGAACCGTTCCGCGGCGTAGATCAGCGGCGGTTCGGTGAAGTGCCCGCCCACCGCATCCCTGGCCTGTTCCGACAGGAAGCCGTTGACGATCAGCGCGGTGCGCGCCCCCGGCGCGGCGGCCCGGACGGCGTCGGCGTGCGCGATCACGTCGGTGGTGTCCTCGGGCACGACGAGCGAGTTCTGCAGGAACAGCGCGCAGCCGGTGTCGGCGGCCGGGACCCAGTACGGTGCGCGCGGCCCGTCACCGGTCCCGTTCACCGGGTGGTCCACGTGGTACTCGCGGGCCTGCTTGTGCAGTTCCGCGGTGATCCGGTCGCGGACGACGCTCTCCGCCTCGACCCGGCTGCGGGCCGCCCGCAGGACCATGTCGCTGGTGACCTCGCGGCTCGTCAGCGACTCCTGGTAGCAGGCGTGGCATATCTGGATCATCTTGCGGGCGCTGTGCCCGGCGAGTTCGGCGATGAACTCGACGATCTGCGGCGAGAACGGCCCGAGCGGCTCGCGGTAGCCGGTGCGGGCGATGTTCTTCTCGATGTAGGAGCGCACCTCCGCGGGTGACAGGCCCTCGGTGCTGATCGCCGCGCTGAGCCCGTGGTCCTGCCCGTGCCGGCCGATGCCGCCGAGGAACTCCGGCAGGCCGGACAGGACGAGGAAGATGCCCTGGGCGGCCATCAGCTCGATCAGCCGCTGCAGCGCGGTCACCGTGTCGGGCCTGGGCGGGGTGGGGCCGGGGAGCACCTTGTCCAACTGGTCGAACGTCAGCACGAGGTGCCGGGCGCGGCCGCGGTAGAGCAGCGCGATCACGCCCATCGCCTCCAGCGCCTGGGCGTCGCTGGTGATGCGGCTCTCGATGCCGCGTTCGACCAGCAGCGGGCTCGGCTGCTCGCCGCGCAGCCATTCCCACACGGCGTCGCGGAGGTCGGCCCTCAGCAGCAGGACGAGCGCGGCGCCGAACTCCTCGTTCCGGGTGACCCGGGCGAGGCCGGCGTTCAGGTCCGCCAGGAACGTGCTTTCGGCGAGGTTGAACTGGCGGACGAATTTCTGCGGGTCGATATCGGTGGTGCGGAGGCGTTCGGTGATGTCGGCGGGGAAACCGGTGTTCTCCAGGGAGTCGGCGACGATGTTCGCGTAGTACTCGCGGACCCGGTCGGTCATGTCGTCCCGGTCGAACTGCATGAGGAAGTTGTTGCGGTACAGATTGTGAAACGTGCCTTTATGGGCGTCCACATAGACGAACCGGGCGTCCGGGCCGTGGCGTTTGGCCCGGCGGAGCAGCTGAAAGAGTAGGTGCGTCTTGCCGGTGCCGTGCTCACCGGAGACCGCGAGCGCGGCGCCCTTGTCGGCCGTCCGCCGGAAATAGCCGTCCAGCAGCGTGACCGCCGTATGGACGGCCTCGGTGTCGATGCTGGTGACCTCGTCGTCCAGCCCCTGGGTCTCGGCGGCCGCCCGGTCGGGGAAGGGGTTGTCGTCGATCGGGCGCTGACGCTGCGCTTCGGGCGCGTTCATGACGGTCAACCCTCCTGCCCCTCTGGATTCTCCCGGACATACCGCCACAGATCTTCCGCCCTGATTATATTTCCATCGGGCCAGGGGTTGTGTAAATAGTGCTCATAGATATTGTACAGTAATTTCTGTACAGCTCCTATTGTCACCATTGGCGGGTCTCCGTAGAAGGTTTCGAGCGCGCCGATATCGAGGTCCGGGAACGTCCGCCCGCACCCCGGGACGTGGATTCGGGAGCGGGCGAACTCCGCCACGTCACCGCGCTTGAGGATGCCGAGGTTAAGGCGGAGCGGATGCGCCTCGCCCACCGGCTGCTCGGGAATGTGCGGCAGGTTCACCGCCGTGGTCTCGGCGAAGATCAGGAGCTTTCTGGAGGTGCCCGACCAGTACTGGGCCACCTCGGTGGCCTGCTCGGCGCGCGGCGTCCGCACGATGAGGACGTGCCCGTCCAGGACGGCGTCGCCGACGGCGCGCATGTACTCCTCCAGCGTCGGCGGCTCGTCGCCGCTGTCCGCGGGCGCGGTGTACCGGCCGGAGTCGAACACGTCCTGGGTCTTGGCGGCCTCGATGGCGAGCCGCCGGCCCACCATGACGACGCGCTGCTTGGTCGTCAGGTCCGGGCTCTGCCCGACATGGGCGAGCGAGATCTCGCGCGCCTGTACCCCCTGCGCGTTCAGCGCGCGCGCCGCGCTGGTGGCGCAGCGGTTGAGGAGCGAGGTCTTGCCGCATCGCGACGGCCCGTGGGCCACGGCGAACAGGCCGGCCTCCTGGAGCGTGCCCAGGTCCTTCATGACCTCCTGGAAGATCTCGTAGCACGGTTCCGTGTTGTCGACGGCGATGTGGCACTTCTGGCAGTCGCCTCCGCACGTGCACTGCAGCGCGGGGGCGGCATGGAACCGGTTCTCCGGTCGCCTGAGCGGATTGACGCGCCCGTCCGGCTCGGTCATGCCGGACGCCGCATGGTCTTGCCGAGCCGCCGGGGACGTTCGAGGGCCGCGGCGATCTTCAGCGCCTCTTCCTGCGCCTTGTCCAGCCGGGCGAGGAGTTCGTCCACCGCCGTGCCGCGCTGATCGGCCTGTTCGGGCCAGCGCATTCGCCTGATGTCCGCGTCCAGTTTCGCGACGTCCTCACCCAGGCTCTTGGGCAGCCACCACTTCCGGTACCGGTTCGCGGTGCGCCGCAGTTCCGCCGTGAGCACGCTCAGGGGCTCGTCCATGGCCGGTTCCTTCTCGCGTCCCTGCCGGGTGCGCCAGGCGTGCAGGCAGGCCCGGCAGGCGCGTGCGTAGGAGGTCGCCGCCGCGTGCAGATCGGCGGCCGCCCGTTCCGCGGCGGCGTGCCCGGCCCCGAGCCTGTTCACCCCGACCGTGAGCATCGCGCCGAAGGCGGCGGAGACCAGGCCGAGGAACGTCGTGAACCCGGTGGTCCACCACTGCGGGGACACGGACCGGGGCGAAGGCAGTTTCCTTTCGGCGGTGAGCGCCGCGCAGGCGCGCCTGAACCCCGCCGGATCACTGCGCTGCCACTGCGCCACGGTGAGGCCCTCCCCGGGGGTCCCGCTCGTCAGGACGAGGTGATCGCCGTCCGCCGCCTTGCGGGCGGCCTCCAGTTTGACGGCGGCGTCCACAAGCGGACGTGCGTTCTCGGATTTCAGGCAGTACAGGGTGCTGCCGTCCGCGGTGGGATCGGGGGTGGGCGCGGCCTCGGCGGTACCACCGGCCATGGCCAGCAGGGCGATCTGCCCCAGCAGCACGGCTGACATCACACGGCCGACCTGCCACCCCATGCAGGGTCCTCCCGCGTCGTCCTTCGCGAGAACCGTAACTCGCGTGGGGCAGCAGGATAAAGGCATTCTGTTGCGCAATATGAGACTTTCGCCAAGGCCACTTCCGGACTGACGCCCGCGCGTTTGGACATCCGGCCCATTCCGCCATTGATCGCCGTGGTGACCATGGTTCTCACCACCCCGAAACAGAAACGGTGCGCCGGCCCCCGTGCCCGTCTCCGGACACGCGGCGTCCGGTCCCCGAGCAGGGCTTCCGGGTCAGATGCGTTGATGATCTCCTGCTGCGTCCCGCCGGGGATGAGCGCCCACCACTGCCCGGTGCAGGCACCCCACCAGCAGAGGACGCCGGAGCGCTCCTGCGACTCGGTGATTTCCGTCGCGAAAGGCCGGGCCGAGTCGGGCGGGGGAGTGAGCCGTGGTGCGCCGGTCGTTCCCCGCTGGTGCGTCTGGGCCGCGAGGGCGGCCGTCACGTACGGGGTGAGGATCCGGGTGATCCGCTCGGCCGCGCGGACGGGCTCAGTGTGCGGGGCGAGGTCCTCGCCGGTGCTCGACCGGTACAACCAGATGTCGGGTGTCGTTCCGGGGACGGACGTGATGCTCTCGCCGAAGTCCGGCACGGCCGGGCCGAAGACCCGGAGGAGCGGGAACGGGCCGTCGTAGCGCGGGACGGCCTTCCATCCTTCACGGATGACTTCTTGCGCAAGTCGGTCAAGGTGGACCGTAACGGGGGAAATCGGGGCACCGGCGTTCAGGTTCTTCGGTTCGACCCGCTTCATTTACCAACGCACCCACTTACTGGGGTCCGACTTCCTTCGCTTGGACGCGCGACGGAGTTCGTCGGTGAGCGCCTTACGGAGTTCTTCTGCGGTGTTGCGTACAACGGTCGGCTCTACACCGGCCTTTGGGGAGCGCATAGCGGCAACCCAGAAACCGGGCCTTCCGTCGTGGCGTGTGGTACGCCAGATTCGGTGACCCGGGAAGTCCTCGCGGAGTCGAGTCAACGCCTGGTCAGCGGGATTGGCGGGCGTGTCCATGATCAGTACGAACTTTCGGTGTGATTTCTCTCCGTTACCGCCCCCAATCTTCCTGTGATCGGGTTATCTTCTGTAAGAGCAAGAAGTCAGGCGAAAGAAACCCCCCCCGCATGCGATCGGCAAGTCGCATCGCTTTCGTATCTTGGAGGCTCCCCATGCCCCGTCGCCCCCGCGACCCCGGTGTCCCGTCCTCGCCGGCCGAGTACTTCGGTACGGAACTACGGGCTTATCGCGAAGCGTCCGATTTGTCCCGGCCACAGCTGAGCAAGAGGCTCGGATTCACCCCGCAGTGGATCGGACAGATCGAATCGGGCAATTCCGCACCTTCCGACGAGTTCGCCATGGCGTGCGACACCTTCTTCACGACGAACGGGTCCTTCTACCGCATCTGGGAGTGGATCCAGGACTTCGGCCGCCTCGCCGTCCTGCCCCCGGGCTTCCCTGACTTCATCGCGCGGGAACGAGAGGCCGAGGTGGTCTACATCTTCGAGACCATGGTCATCACCGGGCTGTTCCAGACGCCCGAGTACGCACGCGAGGTGCTCAAGCTGGGGAAGACAGCCGACGCGGTCGAGCAGCTCGTTGCAACTCGGATGGAGCGACAGGAGATCCTTGGGCGGGAGAACCCGCCCCACGTGGTCGCAATCTTCGATGAGGGCGCCATCCGTCGTCCGATCGGAAACCTGGACGTGATGAAAAAGCAGATCCAGCACCTCATCGAGCTAGCGGAACTGCCCGACATCACAATCCAGATTGTCCCGACCACCAAGGGCGCCTACGAGGGATTGCCTGGTGCATTCACAATCCTGGGTTTCCAGGAGGAGCCGGGTGCTGTGCGCGTCGAGGGTCACATAGGTGGCCAGATCGTCGATCACCCTATGGCTGTCCGGAAGTATGGGGTACGTTTCGATTTGATCAGGGCTTCGGCGATGACAGCCGAGGACTCCCTGAGCCTCCTCCGGACGATCTTGGAGAGCCTATGAACACACAGCACCCGTGGGCTGTGCAATGGCGCAAGAGCAGCCACAGCGCTGACACTGGCGGACAGTGCGTTGAGGTTATGTTGGTGCCGTCAGGGTGGCAGAAGAGCAGCTACAGCACTGATACCGGGGACCAGTGCGTCGAGGTAGCGCCCATGCTGCCAATCTTCGCTGCTGAGTGGCAGAAGAGCAGCCGCAGTACGGACACCGGGGGTGCGTGCGTCGAGGTGGCGGACTTGGCGGCGGCGGTGGCGGTTCGGGACTCCAAGGATCCGGACGGGCCGAAGCTGATCTTCGAGCCGGCCGCATGGCAGGCGTTCGCGGACCGGATCAAGGGCGGCACCCTCGACCTGACCTGACCCAGACGAGAAAGAGCCCCCGTACCGTGCGGAGTGCGCGGGCCGGGGGCTTTTCACGTCCGCCCCTGCTTCGTTGCCCCATCATGATGTGCCGCCGCTGCGGGCCGGTGTCCTCCAGGTGCTTGATCGCGGCCCCGGCCGCACGACCCGGCGGATCGCGGCCACATTCGGACAATCCGAACCTGTGCATTCGGCCCTGGGCCGGGCGATTTTGGAACGGGACGAAAATGCTGCTGCGGTATCTATGTGTTTGCGGTGATTCGTGCGTTTAGTCGAGAAGGTCAACTTCTTGACATGAACAAGGTTCACGCGTAGTTTCTTCGCCGGAAGTCATCGAATTTTCGGAGCCACCCTGATGAATCGGCCATGGGAAGCCGATGTCGCCGCGTCGTTCCTGCGGCGCCTCGGGAAATCGGCGCAAGAACTGGGGAACACTGGCGGACGGGACGGCTGCCCGGACATCTGGGAACTCGACAACGGTGATGTCGCAGTGATCGGCCGCGACCTCACGGACGCTTATCTGTCCAGGTTGCCGGGAGACGCCGCCGTCGCGGCGGACGAGCGGATCGTGATCATCCCGCGCAGCACTCTGATCGCGGCGAAACACGATATTCCCGATGCCTGATCTCACCCGTCTCAACGATTCACTCGGGGAGCGTCTGCCCCTGGAGGAATATCGTCATGACTTCCGGGATCGGCAGTGGACGATCGAGGGCGAGGACTCCTGGAAGCTGGAGCGCGCCCAGCATTTCATCGAGCCCGGGTTCCCGAGCTGGGACGCCTTCGCGCGCGGTGACTGGGACACGGCGATCCGGCTGATCGACGACGAGCGGGAATGGATTGCGGAATTCTCCACGCGGGCCAGGGAGAAGCGCATCGGCCTCTACCGCGTGCGGGTGGTCGAGGAACCGCTGACCCCGTACCTCCAGTGGGAGTTGCATCTGCTCAGGCTGCGGGCCGAGTGCGGCGAGGCCATCCGGGTGGTGGACGCCGACGCGGTCGCCCGGCACGAGCGGTCCCGGCCGCTGCCGGAGCTGATCACCCTCGGTGCGTCCACGCTGTACCGGATCATCTACGACGATGAGGGGGCGCTGGACGGCGCGGTCCGGTTCACCTCGCCCGCTCTCGTCGCCGATGTCGTGGCCGCGACCCGCGAACTGTTCCGCCGGGCCGAAGACGTGGAGTCGTTCTTCCGGCGGAGGGTCGCCGGCTTGCCGCCGCCGCGCCGGAGCACGCTCACCAGGTGCGATGGCGGGTGACGACGCCCGCGCCGAGCTGTCCGCCGCCGACATCGGCAGCGTCGTCCAGGCCCGCGACATCAGCGGCGGCGTCCACGTCCACCGGCCCCGGGGGAACGCGCCGTTGCCCCGTCAGCTTCCGGGGGACGCGCACGGGTTCGTCAACCGGACGGGCGAGCTCGGCCTGCTCGACCGGGCGCTCGACGAGCAGGACCGGCGAAACCCGATCACGCTCGTCGTCGGCACCGCAGGCGTCGGCAAGACGTCCCTCGCCGTCCACTGGGCGCATTCCCGCCGGGACCACTTCCCGGACGGCCAGCTCTACGCGAACCTGCGCGGTCACGCGCCGGGCGAACCGGCCACCCCGCTGCGCGTTCTGGAAGGGTTCCTGCCGGCGCTCGGCGTCGCGCGGCAGGCGATCCCCGGTGACGTGGACCAGTGCGCGGCGCTGTACCGGTCGCTGCTGGCAGGCCGCCGGATGCTGATCGTGCTGGACAACGCGGCGAGCCCCGCGCAGGTGCGGCCGCTGCTGCCCGGCGCCCCCGGCTGCGCGGTCGTCGTGACGGGCCGCGGGACACTGCCGGGCCTCGTCGCGCGGGACGGCGCCGAGCGGATCACACTGCGGCTGCTGGCGGAACGGGAGGCGGTGACGCTGCTGCGCGAGGCCGGTCTCGCGCCCCGCCGGGACGACCAGGCGCGGCTGGCGGAGCTGGCGAAGGTGTGCGCCTGCCTTCCGCTGGCGCTGCGGGTCGCCGCCGAACGCGTCATCGCCCGCCCGTGGACTCCGCTCGCCGAGATGATCGCGGAACTGAGGGGCGAGTCCGGCCTGCTCGAAACACCGCTCGCGGGGGACGACGCGGATGACGCGGACGCGATCCGCGCCGTGTTCACCTGGTCGTACGGGGCCCTGCCCGCGCCGGCGGCCGGGCTGTTCCGCGTCCTGGCGCTGCATCCCGGCCCGGATTTCGACGCGGACGCGGCGAGCGCACTCGCCGGGACGGGGCCGCGCGCGGTACGCCGTCCGCTGGAGGTGCTGACCGGCGCGCACTTACTCGAACCGGGGCCGGGGGGACGTTTCCAGTTCCACGAGCTGCTGCGGAGTTACGCCATGCACAGGTTCAGGCAGGAGGACGGGCCGGACGAGCACCGCCGTGCGATGCGGCGGATGCTGACCTGGTACCTGTACACGGCGGACGCGGCGCAGACCTGGATCAACCCGCAGGAGCGCAACGTCCGGCTGCCGCGCCCGGAGCGCGACGTCGAACCGCTGCGGTTCGACTCCTACGACGGCGCCGTCCGATGGTACGAGGCGGAACGCGCCAACCTGGTCGCGGCGACGCGGGCCGCCGCCGACAACGGCCTGCCCGAGCACGCGTGGAAGCTGTCGGTGGTGCTGCGCAACATCTACATGCGCTTCAACCCGTTCGAGGACTGGGTGACCACCAGCCGGATCGGCCTGGAGGCCGCGCGCCGGACCGGCGACCGGGCCGGTGAGGCCGAACTGCTGGAGAGCCTCGGCATGGCCTACACCCAGGCGCACCGGCTGGAGGAGGGCGCGCGGTCGCACGGCGCCGCGCTGCTGATCCGCCGGGAATCGGGCGACCGCGAGGGCGAGGCGCTGTCACTGAACGACCTCGGCCTGGTCTACCTGCGCAGCCGGCGCCTCGACGAGGCCCGGGAGATGTTCGAACGCGGGATGCGGGTGTACCGGGCGCTGGACGACCCGCACTGGGAGGCGGTGCTCGCCGCCAACCTCGGCGAGGCCCGCGCCGAACTCGGCGACCTGGACGGGGCGGAGACCACGGTGCGGCACGCCCTGGCACTGTTCCGCGAGCGCGCCGAACGCGGTGGCGAGGGCAACGCGCTCCGGCTGCTCGCCATGGTCCGGCGGTCCCAGTCGGACGTGCCGGGCGCCCTGGAGGCCGCCGGCCGCGCCGTCGCGATCGCGCGGGACCACGCCAACCCGGCCTGGGAGGGGTACTGGCTGCTGGAACTGGCCAGGGCGCAGCGCGAGGCGGGCGACGCCGGCGCGGCCCTGGCCGGCTGCCGGCGGTCGGTGGAACTGCACCGGCAGGTCGGCGACCGCGTCCGCGAGGCCCTCGCCTGGTACGGGTACGGCGAGGCGGGCAGGGAACCGTCCCGGCTCGAAGAAGCGGAACACGCCCACCGCCGGGCCGTCGACATCCTGCGCGGCTACGGCGACAACCGCTGGCCGCTGGCGCTGGCGCTGAACAACCTGGCGACCGTCCTCACCGAGCTGGACCGCCGCCCCGAAGCCCTCGACCCCTGGGCGGACGCCCTGCACCACCTCACCGGCTTCACCGACCCGGCCGCCGTCCGCCTGCGCGCCCGCATCGAACACGCCCTGCACCCGTAGGACCGGAGACGAGGTGCCGGACGATTCCGGCCGATGCCGGGGCCATCGAGGGCGGCGGTAGCCTCGGTCGGTGTCCGCCTCACTGCGAACCGGCCGGCTGCTGCTGCGCCGATGGGAACCCGCCGACCGCGAACCGTTCGCCGCGATGAACGCCGACCCGGAGGTCATGGAGCATTTCCCGGCCCCTCTCACCCTCGCCGAGAGTGATGCGCTGGTCGACGCCATCGAGGCCCGCTTCGATGAACACGGGTTCGGTTTCTGGGCCGTGGAGGTCGCAGGCACGGGCCGGTTCATCGGGTTCACCGGCCTGTCGGTACCGCGCTTCCACGCCCCTTTCATGCCCGCGGTGGAGATCGGCTGGCGCCTCGCCCGGTCCGCCTGGGGCCACGGCTACGCCACCGAGGCCGCCCGGGGCGCCCTCGGTTTCGGCTTCGGCGACCTGGGGCTCGACGAGGTCGTCTCCTTCACCAGCACCACCAACCTCAAGTCCCAGGCCGTCATGAAGCGCCTCGGCATGACCCATGACCCCGCCGACGACTTCGACCACCCCCTCGTGGAGGAAGGGCACCGTCTGCGGCGCCACCTTCTCTGGCGGCTCAGGGCCGCCGATTGGCATGGTCGAAAGGCCGGTTGACCTGGGGTTGCGAAGGTCCTTCCCGGGATGGACGTTGGTCCCTGGTGAGGCGGGACCCCGTGGGCAAAGGTGGAGGCAAGAAGGAACAAGGGGGTCGCATGATGCACATGAGGAGTACGCAGGAAGCTCCTGAAGTGGTCTTCGACGTCAGAGGACACGTCCCGGACCGGTTCGCCGAGGCGGCGCGGGACAAGGTGGCGTCGGCGTTCCGGCAGGCGCCCGAGCCGGTGCTGTTCGCCCGCGTCAAGCTGGCGATCGCGCCCGACCCGGCGGTGGAGCGGCCGGCCATGGCGCAGGCCAACGTCGATGTCAACGGGCGGCCCGTGCGGGTCGAGGCGGCCGCGGCGACGATGCAGGAGGCCATCGACCTGCTGCCCGACCTGCTGCGCGCCCGGTTCGAGCGGATCGGCGGACGGCGCGAGGCGAGCCGGGCCCCGAAGGCGGGGCGGCACGCGCACCGGCCCGTCCCGTACGTCCGCCCGCCCGGTGAGCGGGAGATCGTGCGGCGCAAGACGTTCGCGGCGGAGACCCAGACCCCGGATGAGGCCGCCTTCGACATGGACCTCATGGGTTACGACTTCTGGCTGTTCACCGAGATCGAGACCGGTCAGGACGCCGTGCTCTACCGGGCGGACGGCGGGTACCGGCTCGCGCTCGCCGACCCCGAGGCCGAGCGTGCGGGACCGGACGCGATCCCGCTGAGCGTCAGCCCGCACCACGCGCCGCGCATCGGGGAGACGGAGGCGGTCGAACGCATGGAGGCCCTCGGCCTGCCGTTCCTGTTCTTCGCCGACGCCGCCACCGGCCGGGGCAAGGTCCTCTACCACCGTTACGACGGTCATTACGGCCTTCTGGAATCCACCCGGTGACCCATGGGAACGCCGCCCCGCCCGGCCGGGCGGGGCGGCGTTCCGAGTGAGGAAGAGGCGGAGGTCAGAAGATCTTGCCGTGGGTGAGGGTGATCAGGCTCTCGTCCCAGAGGGCCTCGCGGTGGCGGTCGTAGCGGCGGCGGGCGAGGCGGTAGAAGACCAGCAGGGGCAGACCCACGGCGATGCTCGTCACGGTGGCGGTCACGGCCGTGGCCGCGACGGTGTCGGTGCGGGTGCGGGGGCGGCTGACCAGGGCGCCGGATGAATCCACCCAGATCCGCCGGCTCATGCCGGGCTTGACGGATTTGTCCGCCGGGAGGACGGCCGTGCGGGGACGGCCGCCGCGCGTCGTCCAGGACAGCTCGGCGTAGGCGTGCCGCAGGCCCACACCGTCCCGCTCCTTCACGTGGGTGATACGGGCGTCGATGCGCTGGTAGGCGGCCGACTGCCGCTCGGCCCGCACGCCCTGCCCGTAGGTCTGGGCGGCGAGAACGGCCGCGACCGGCGGCGCGAGCCCCGCGAACAGGACGACGGCGCCGACGCCCACCGCCCGCTGGCGGCGGTCGACGGGACGGCGCAGGTCGTTGTGGTCGAAGCCGAGCCGGTGGCGGACGCTTCCGAGCCTTCCCATGTCTCCTCCTTCCCGGTGACGGTAACGGCCGGGCAAAAAGCCCCGGCAGGTCCGGAGGTCCCGGGCGCCGGGACTTTCGTCCCCTTCTGGACGCCGCGGGTCGCGCGCAGACTTGCAGGAGGGAGGCAGGGATATGAACGGCGCGGAAAGAGGCCGATGGCCGCACGTCCTGTTCGGATACGACGGGACTGCGGAGAACGACGCGGCCCTGCGCTGGGCGGTCGAGGAGGCGCGGCTCCGGAGGATCGGGCTGGTGATGTGCCACTGCTGGCACTGGCCCTATGCGGCGGGCCACGCGGACCCCGGCATCGAAGCGATCATGAAGCGAGTGGGGGAGAACCTGCTCGACAGCGGTGTCCGCCGCGCCTACGAGCTGGGTGTGCCGGGCGCCGTCCGCAGGCGGCTGCGGCGCGGTCCCGCCACCGAGGCGCTGCTGTGCGCGTCCGGCGGCGCGCGGCTGGTCGTGATCGGCGCCTCCGTGGTGCCCGAGGCGGGGTCGCCGGCGCTGGAGCTGTCGGCGCGCTCGGAGCTTCCGGTGATCGCAGTCCGGGGCGGGACGGGCGCGCGCCGCGTCGTCGTCGGCGTCGACGGGTCGGCCGGCTCGGAGGCGGCCCTGGAGTTCGCGGCCGAGGAGGCGGCGCTGCGCGGCTGGGACCTGCACGTCGTCTACGGCTGCTGGGAGCCCGGCGCGGTCGCCGAGCCGGAGCTGGCGCTGTTCCACGACCGGGAACTGCTGGAGAAGACCCGGGCCGCCGAGCTGGACGCGGTCGTGGCGCCGTGGCGCCGGCGGTACCCGGAATTGCGCATCGAGGCGTCGCCGCTGCTGGAGCGCCCGTTCGACGCGCTGCGGGCCGCGGCCGACGACGCCGGCCTCCTCGTGCTCGGCGACCGGGGCACCGGCACCGGCCTCGGCCCCCTGGGCGCGACCAGTGCGGCGATGCTGCGCCGGGCGTGCTGCACCGTCGCGATCGTGCCGGGACGAAGGTCCCCGCAACACCGGGCTCCCGCCCCTGCCCGCCGCGTTCCCGCTCGGCAACGCTAGGGAGTGTTGAAGGGAGCGACGATGGCTGTTCGACGCGGTGTGGTCGTGGGCTATGACGGGTCCGCGCAGAGTGAGGCGGCGGTCCGCTGGGCGGCCGTGGAGGCGAGGCTGCGGGAGGTTCCGCTGACCGTGGTGCACGCCTGGGAGATGTACGCGGCCGTGGGACCGATGGCGATCCCCGTCGCCGACCTGCGGCTGGCGGCCGAGGAGGTCGTGGCCGAGGGTGTGAAGCACGCCCGCGAGGAGACCGACGACGTGCACGCCGTGCTCGGCCGCGGCGGTCCGGCGACCGCGCTGATGGAGGCCGCCGCCGACGCCGAACTGGTCGTCGTGGGCTCGCGTGGCCGCGGCGGGTTCGCCGGTCTGGTGCTCGGTTCGACGGCCGTGGAGCTGGCCGCGCACGCCCCGTGCCCGGTCGTGGTCGTCCGGGAACGGCGCGCCGAGGGGCCCGTCGTGGTGGGCGTGGACGGCTCGCGGGCGTCGCTGGAGGCGCTCGGCCTGGCGTTCGCCGAGGCGAATCTGCGCGACGCGGAAGTGGTCGCGGTGGTGGCCTGGCCCGCCGACCTGGAGCCGGGGCAGGCCCCGCTGCTGGACGCCGAGGCGCTGCGCGAGTTCGCGGGGGAGCGGCTCGTCCGGCTCGTCGCGCCCTGGCGCGAGAAGTTCCCCGGCGTCCCGGTCCGGACCGAGGTGGTGATCGGGCAGCCCCGCGAGGTGCTGATCGCCGAGGCCGAGAACGCCGGGCTCCTCGTCGTCGGGTCGCGCGGCCTCGGCGGTTTCCGCGGCCTGCTGCTCGGCTCGGTCGGCCACGCGCTGCTGCACCACGCCGCCTCCCCGGTGGCCGTGGCGCACGCCCCGCGCGAGTAGCGGTCAGGAACCGGCGACCAGCGCCTCGGTGGCGTGCAGCGCCGGATCGGCCGGCAGGTCGGGGTCGAGGATCAGCTGCAGCAGCAGGCCGTCCAGCACCGCGGTGAACAGCATCGCGGTGCCCTCGCGGCGGTCGATGGGCCAGTCCGGGCACAGGTGGCCGAGCCGCGCGGCGATCCGGGCCCGGACGGACCGCGACCAGTCCCGCCGCTCGGCGCCCATCCGCGGGTCCCGCAGCGCCCGCACCAGCAGTTCGGCGGCGAGCCGCAGGTTGCGCTCGCCGTCGACCATGCCCGGCACGAGATCGCGCAGCGTGCGCAGCGCGGCCGGGGTGTCGGGCGCGGCGAGCAGCGCGTCCACCACCGGATCGATGATCAGCTCGCTGGCGCGCTGCGCGACCGCGAGGTGCAGCCCCGGCAGCCCGTTGAAGTAGTGGTGCAGCAGGCCCGGACGGGTGCGGGCGCGGTCCGTGACGGCCCGCGCCGTGACCGCGGGCCAGCCGCCCTCGGCGAGCAGGTCGAGGCCGATCCGTACGAGCTGGTCCCTGCGCGCCCGCCCGCGAGGAGTCGACGCGCGATGGTCCTCGTGGGTCATGCCGCCCAAGCTATCCCAACCCTTGCACCGTGCAAAGATCATGGTAGGGCCGGGTTCGGGCATCATTCCCCCGCGTCCGGGTAAGGGCGCGGCGGCCGTTCGCAACGGCCCCCGCGCCCTCCGGGAAGACCCGGACGTGAGCCCCCTCGTGCAGGGCCGCCCTACGACGCGCGTTCGCGCTCCGCGCGCAGCTGCAGCGCCACGTCGATGATCATGTCTTCCTGGCCGCCCACGTAGCCGGCCTCGCCGACCTTCTGCAGGATCTCGTGCGCCGGGACCTCGTAGCGCTCCGCCGCCCGCTCGGCGTGCAGCAGGAAGCTGGAGTACACGCCCGCGTACCCCTGCGTGATCGCGCCGCGGTCCGCGAACGGCAGCCGGTGCAGGAACGGCTTCACCACCTCGTCGGCGGCGGCCATCACGCCCTGCACGTCCACGCCCGTCGGGACGCCGAGCCGCTCGAACGTCGGGACCAGGACCTCGGTCGGGGAGTTGCCCGCCCCCGCGCCGAGCGCGCACAGCGCCCCGTCGATCTGCAGGGCGCCGTTCTGCTGCGCCAGCACGGAGTTCGCGACGCCCAGCGACAGGTTCTGGTGGCCGTGGAACCCGACCTGCGCCTCGTGCCCGATCTCCTTGACGACCGCGCTGATCCGCTCCTGCGCGTCGCCGAGGACGAGCGCGCCCGCCGAGTCGACGACGTAGACGCACTGCGCGCCGCCGTCCACCATGATCCGGGCCTGCTTCGCCAGGACGTCCGGCTCGACCCGGTGCGCCATCATCAGGAACCCGACGGTCTCCATGCCGAGGTCCCGGGCGGCGGCGAAGTGCTGCAGCGACACGTCCGCCTCGGTGCAGTGCGTCGCGATCCGCGCCACGGCGGCGCCCGCGTCATGCGCCAGCTTCAGATCCTCGACCGTGCCGACGCCCGGCAGCATCAGCACCGCGATCTTCGCCCGGGTCGCCTCGTCCACGGCGGCGGCGACGAGCTTGACGTCGTCCTCCAGCGAGAAGCCGTAGTTGAAGGACGAGCCGCCGAGGCCGTCGCCGTGCGTGACCTCGATGACCTCCACCCCGGCCGCGTCCAGCGCGTGCACGACACCGCGGACCTGCTCCTCGGTGAAGCGGTGGGCCATCGCGTGGCTGCCGTCGCGCAGCGTCGAGTCGGTGATCCGGATCTTCTCAGCGGTCTTCTCGGTCATGAGGTGGCCTTCCTGCGCGCGATCTGCTCGCCGACCCGGGCGGCTGCCGCGGTCATGATGTCGAGGTTGCCGGCCCACGGCGGCAGGTAGTCGCCGTTGCCGCGGACCTCCAGGAACACCGCGACGCGGGCCATCCCGTTCCAGATGTCGCGGGGCCCGTCGAACTGCGGCTCGGCCCGCAGCGTGTAGCCGGGGACGTACACGGCGACCTCGGCCACCATCTTCTCGACCGACTCCTGGATCGCCCCCGTGTCGGCGTCCGGCGGGATCGCGCAGAACACCGTGTCCCGCATGATCATCGGCGGGTCGACCGGGTTCAGGATGATGATCGCCTTGCCCCGCCCGGCACCGCCGACCTTCTCGATCGCGCGGGCCGTGGTCTGGGTGAACTCGTCGATGTTCGCGCGGGTGCCGGGGCCGGCGGAGCGGGACGCGATCGACGCGACGATCTCCGCGTACGGCACCGGGACGACGGACGACACCGCGTGCACGATCGGGATCGTCGCCTGCCCCCCGCACGTGATCATGTTGAGGTTCGGGGCGTCCGACAGCGTGTCCAGGTTCACCGGCGGGCACACGAGCGGGCCCGTCGCGGCCGGCGTCAGGTCGATCGCGGTGATCCCGGCCTCTTCGTAGCGGGGGGCGTTGGCGAGATGCGCCTTCGCCGACGTCGACTCGAACACGAGGTCGGGCAGCGTCGGCTGCTTCAGCAGCCAGTCGACGCCCTCCGCCGACGCCTCGACGCCCATCTTGCGGGCGCGCTCCAGCCCGTCCGACCCGGGGATCACCCCGACCACCGAGTGGACGTCGATCAGCTCGCTGCGCATCAGCTTGACCAGCAGGTCCGTGCCGATGTTGCCGGGGCCGACGATCGCGGCGCTCAGCCTGCGCCCGGCTCCCGGCGAGGGGACGGTCTCCCGCGCCCCCCGGTCCGCTTCGCTCATGTCAGCTCCTCCTTTCCGAACCGGGCGGTCACCGAACCGATCCCGGCGAACGTCGCCGTCAGGGTCTCCCCGGGCGCGACCGGCACGGCCGCGGTGATCGAACCGGGCAGCACCACGTGCCCCGCCTCCAGCGTCACGCCGCGCTCGCCGAGCACGTTGGCCAGCCAGACCAGCGCGTTGATCGGCGAGCCCAGCACCGCGCCGCCCGCGCCGGTGTCGATCAGGTCGCCGTCGCGGCGCAGCAGGCAGCCCATCAGCGACAGGTCCTGGTCGTCCAGCCGGACCGGGCGGGTACCGAGCACGACGCCGCCGCTGGAGGCGTTGTCGGCGATCGTGTCCGGCAGCGTGATCTTCCAGTCCGCGATGCGCGAGTCGATGACCTCCAGCGCCGGCAGCACGTACTCGACGGCCGCGACGGCGTCGGCGGCGGTCGCGCCCGGCCCGGCCAGCGGCCGGCCGAGCACGAACGCGATCTCCGGCTCGATCCGCGGCTGCAGGAACCGGCCGGTGTCGATCGGGGCGCTGTCCTGCAGGAACATCGTGTCCAGCAGGACACCGAAGTCCGGCTGGTTCACCCCCATCTGGCGCTGCATCGCGGCCGAGGTCAGCCCGACCTTGTGGCCCTTGATCCGCGCGCCGGCGGCGGTCCACGCCTCGACCTGGGCGAGCTGGACCGCGTAGGCGTCGGCCACCGACATGTCCGGATGGTCCTTCGTCAGCGGCGAGATGGGAGTGCCGGTCGCGTACGCGTCGAGCAGCGCCGCCGCGGCCTTCTCCACGGAACCCGGATCCATTGGGCCGTCCTTTCGTTGTCTGCCGTGGCCGAGCCTCTCCCGCCGCGGCCACGGCGGGCAACGCGCGCGTCCCGCGTGGTGGGACACTTCTTCCATGCCGTCCGACGACAGCTTCCTGCGCCGCGCCGTCGCGGTGCTCACCGCGTTCCGGGCCGACGACGACGGCCTCGGCGCCGCCGAACTGGCCCGCCGCAGCGGCCTGCCGAAGTCGACCGCCCACCGCATCGCCCTGGAGCTCGCCGAGGCCGGCCTCCTGGAGCGGGACGGGCCGCGGGTGCGGCTCGGGCTGAAGCTGTTCGAGATCGGGCAGCGGGTGCCGCGCCAGCGGGTGCTGCGGGACGCGGCCGTCCCGTCCATGTCGGACCTGCGGGAGGCGACCCGGCAGACCGTCCATCTCGCGGTGCTGGAGGGCGCCGAGGTCGTCTACGTGGAGATCCTCGGCTCCTCCGGCGGGCCCCGGCTGCCGTCCAAGGTCGGCGGCCGGCTGCCCGCGCACGTGACCGGGGTCGGCAAGGCGATCCTGGCGTTCTCCCCGCCGGAGGCGGTGCAGGCCGTCCTGGAGTCCGGCCTGGTCAAGGCCAGTGAGCGCAGCGTCACCGCGCCGGGGCTGCTCGCGAGGGAACTGGAGCGGATCCACCGCGAGGGCGTCGCCTACGACCGGGAGGAGTCCGGTGCCGGGATCGTGTGCGCGGCGAGCCCCGTCCTCGGCCCGGACGGCCTGGCGCTCGGCGCGCTGTCGGTGTCGGGATGGGCGACGAAGATGCGGCTGGCCGCGGTGGCCCCGGCCGTGCACACCGCCGCGCTCACCCTCTCCCGTACCCTCCAGGGCGCGCGCTGACGCGGTCAGCCGTCGCGGTCAGCCGTCCGGGAGGTGGCGGGCCAGGAGCTGGGCCAGGTGCTCTCCGTCGCGGTGCGCCAGGTCGCTCAGCTGGGTGCGGCAACTGAACCCGTCGGCCAGGACGACCTCGTCCTCCCCGGTCTTGCGGACGGCCGGGAGCAGTTGGGTCTCGGCGACCGCGACCGACACCTCGTGATGCCCCTTCTCGACGCCGAAGTTCCCGGCGAGCCCGCAGCAGCCGCCGAGCCCGCCGACCCGCGCGCCCGCCTTCTCCAGCAGGGCGGCGTCCTTCGTCCAGCCCATGACGGCGTGGTGGTGGCAGTGCGGCTGCGCGATCCCGGACACACCGGACAGGTCGGGTGGCGTCCAGTCGCCGGTCTCGGCGAGCAGCTCGGCAAGGGTGCGGGTCGCGGCGGCCACCTCCCGCGCGGCGGCGGCGTCCACGCCCCGCAGCAGCTCCTCCGCGTCCGACCGCAGCACCCCCGTGCAGGACGGCTCCATGCCGACGACCTTCGCGCCGCGGCGCACATGGGGGAGCAGCGCGCGGACGGTCCGCCCGGCCTGCGCGCGCGCCCCGTCCAGCTGGCCGGTCGAGATCCACGTGATCCCGCAGCACACCGGACGTCCGGTCACCGTCACCCGGTAACCGGCGTGCTCCAGCACCTTCACGGTCGCCTTGCCGACCTCCGGCGAGAACGCGTCGGTGAAGGTGTCCACGAACAGGACGACGTCGCCGTTGCGTCCCTCCGGGCTGCGGTGGGAGGCGAACCAGCGCCGGAACGTCTCGGGCGCGAGCGGCGGAAGCGTCCGCCGCCGGTCGATCCCCGCGCCCCAGGCGACCAGCGGTTTCAGGGCACGCGACCGGGTCGCCGCGGTCATGACCCGGAGCATCGCGGGCGCCTTCGCCGCGAGCCGCGTCCAGCGCGGCAGCCACCCCAGCGCGTAGTGGGAGCGGGGCCGGATCCTCCCGCGGTACCGCCGGTGCAGCGCCTCGGCCTTGTAGGACGCCATGTCGACGCCGGTCGGGCAGTCGGACGCGCACCCCTTGCACGCAAGGCACAGGTCGAGGACGTCGTGCAGCGCTTCGGACCGCCAGCCGTCCGGCCCGAGGCCCCCGCTGACGACCTCCTGAAGGACCCGCGCACGCCCGCGCGTGGAGTCCTTCTCCTCCCGGGTGGCGAGGTAGGAGGGGCACATGACACCGCCCGCCGCCGTGCTGTCGGCGCGGCATTTGCCCACCCCGGTACACCGGTGCACGGCTCGCGCCAGATCGCCGCGATCGTCCCGGTAGGCGAGACCGAGCCCCCGCCTCATCGGGATGAGCCGCACCGCCCGCAGATCGGCGTCCACGGGCGCCGGGCGGACGATCACCCCCCGGTTCAGCACGTCATCGGGATCGAAGACGTCCTTGACGGCCGAGCACAACGCCAGCGCCTCGGCCGAGTACATGTGCGGCAGCAGCTCACTGCGCGCCCGCCCGTCTCCGTGCTCGCCCGACATGGTGCCGCCGTGCCGGGCGGCCAGCGCCGCCGCCTCGTTCAGGAAGTCCCGGAAGAGCCGCGCGCCCTCCGCCCGCCCGAGCGGGAAGTCGATCCGCACATGGATGCAGCCGTCCCCGAAATGCCCGTACGGGACGCCGAAGAACCGGTACTCGCCGAGCAGCGCCTCGAACTCCCGCAGATAGGCGCCGAGCCGCTCGGGCGGGACGGCCGCGTCCTCCCACCCCGCGTGGGCCTGCTCACCGCCGGGCGTGCGCGCGACCAGCCCGGACCCGTCCTCGCGGATCCGCCACAGCGCCTCGGCCAGCGCCATGTCCTCGACCGTCATCGCCTCGACGCACCCGGACTCGCCGGCGACCCTGCGCGCCGTGGCCCGCAGTGCCCCGAGCTCCGGTCCGGCCAGCTCCACCAGCAGCCACCCGGACCCGTCCGGCAGCGGCGGCACCGCGCCGGCGCCCCGCCGCTCCCGCACGACCCCGGTGATCCGCGAGTCCAGCCCCTCGCACGCCACGGGCCCGTGCGGCAGGATCGCCGGGACGGCGTCGGCGGCCTCCGCCATCGACCCGTACCCCAGCACGACCAGCACCCGGTACGCGGGCTCCCGCACCATCCGCACCCGCGCCGCCAGGGTCAGCGCGAGCGTCCCCTCGCTGCCCACCAGGGCCCGGGCGACATCGAACCCCTTCTCCGGCAGCAGATGTTCGAGCGAGTAACCCGACACCTGCCGCCCGAACCTCCCGAACTCCGTCCGGATGAGCGCCAGGTTCCCATCCACCAGCCCCCGGAGCCGGTCGAGAAGCCCGCTCCGTGCGGGCCCCCCGGGCACGTCCCCGAGCCCGAGCCGCTCCCCGGACCCGGTCACCACGTCGAGGCCCAGCACGTTGTCGCTCGTCCGCCCGTAGCCGAGGGCCCGCGACCCGCACGCGTTGTTGCCGATCATCCCACCGAGCGTGGCCCGCGTCCGGGTGGACGGATCGGGCCCGAACCGCAGCCCGTGCCGCGCCGCCACCTGATGCAGCCGCGCCTGCACGATGCCCGGCTCGACCAGCGCCGTCCCCGCGTCCGGATCGATCTCCAGCACCCGGTTCAGATACCGGCCGGCGTCCACCACGACCCCCGGCCCGACCGCGTTCCCCGCGATCGAGGTCCCGGCGCCGCGCATCGTCAGCGGGACCCCGAGATCCCGGCAGACCCCCAGCACCACCGGCAGTTCGCCGACCTCCCGGGGGGTCACCACGACCGCCGGAGGCACCCGGTAGAGCGAGGCGTCGGACGAGTACATGGCCCGCGCGAGCGCCGACGCGTCGACCCCGCTCACCCCGGCCTCCCGCAGCGCCTCCGCAATCTCGCGACGATCGCCCACCGTCCCGCCCTCCAAACCGGCCGTGACCCGCGTGAACTCCTCCCCATGGACGGTAGTACCGCCGCCGGCCGGGCGCTCGGCAGCGGGGGTCTTTGGGGGGTGGTTGTCGGGACGAAGGTCCCTTTATGGGGGGTGGCGGGGTCCGGGAGGGTGTGTAGCGGCGACGGGGAACACGATCATGGTTACCGCCGTCGGGGCTGGGGAATGCCCAACGGAATTGCGCTGGGAGCGATCGGAAATGGTACGGCACATGCCTAAGACACAGCAGGAACCCGAACCCGGGCCCACGGGAGCCGAGCGGGCCGGGACCGGGCGGCCCATGCTCATGCTGGTGATGGCCACCCTCGGATTCGCGATGAACTTCTGGGCGTGGGCGTTGCTGAGCCCGCTCGGGCCCCGCTTCAAGGACTCGCTGGCGCTGACAACGTTCGAGCAGTCCCTGCTGGTGGCGGTGCCCGTGGTGGTCGGGTCGGTCGGGCGGATCCCGGTGGGTGCGCTGACCGACCGGTTCGGCGGCCGGGTGATGTTCCCGGTGGTGTCGTTGCTCACGATCGTGCCCGTCCTCTATCTGGGACTGGCCGGGCATTCGTCACTGACGGCGCTGCTCGTGGGAGGCTTCTTCCTCGGCATCGCGGGGACGGCGTTCGCGGTCGGGGTGCCGTTCGTGAACGGATGGTTCCCGCCGGAGCGGCGCGGGCTCGCGATCGGGATCTTCGGCGCGGGGATGGGCGGAACCGCCATCAGCGCGCTGACCACCGTCAAGGCGGCCGACAAGTTCGGGATGGAGTTCCCGTTCGTGCTGACGGCGATCCTGCTGGCGCTGTACGCGGTGGCCGCGTGGTTCGTGCTGCGGGAGGCGCCGGGACACACCGCGCCGACCGAGCCGCTCACCAAGCGGCTGGCGGCGACGGTCCGGCTGGGCGTCACGTGGGAGATGGCGGCTCTGTATGCAGTGGCCTTCGGTGGTTATGTAGCGTTCTCGGTGTATCTACCCACGTATCTGAAGACGGAGTACGGACTGTCACAGACGGACGCGGCGAACCGGATGGCGGGATTCGTTCTGCTGGCCGTGGTGATGCGCCCCATTGGCGGCTGGCTGTCCGACCGGATCGGCGCGGCCCAGGTGATGCTCGTCTCGCTGGCGGTGACGCTGGTGGGGGCGGCGGTGCAGGCGTCCGCGCCTCCGCTGATGCCGCTCGGCACGATCGCGTTCCTGGCGATGGCGGCGGCGCTCGGCGCCGGCAGCGGTGCTACGTTCGCGCTGGTGGCGATGCTCGCCCCGGCGAACAAGGTCGGCGCGGTCACCGGCGTGGTCGGTGCGGCGGGCGGCCTCGGCGGGTTCGTCCCGCCGCTGGTGATGGGGTCCATCTACGGCAGCTACGGCTCCTACACCATCGGGCTGGTGCTGCTCGCGGTCGTGGCCGGGTCGGCCGCGATCTTCACCGCGACGGTTGTGCGGCGGGCCGTGGCGACCCGCCGGGCCGCCTGAGACACGCCGACGGCGTGGAAAGAAGGGATCCGAGTTGAGTTCGACCGACGGCCGCCCGGGATTGGACGGCCCGCTGGAAGACGCGCTGGTGAGCACGCGCAAGTACTTCACCCGCGCGCGCGTCTCGCCCGACCTGCGGACAATGACCAAGACGGGCGGCCGGGAGGCGGACGCCTTCTACCGGGACCGCTGGTCGCACGACAAGGTGGTGAGGTCCACCCACGGGGTGAACTGCACCGGGTCGTGCTCCTGGAAGGTGTACGTCAAGAACGGCATCATCACCTGGGAGGCGCAGCAGACCGACTACCCGTCGGTCGGGCCCGACCGTCCCGAGTACGAACCGCGCGGCTGCCCCCGGGGCGCCTCGTTCTCCTGGTACACCTACTCGCCGACGCGCGTCCGGTACCCCTACGTCCGCGGCGTCCTGCTGGAGATGTACCGGGAGGCCAAGGCCCGGACGGGCGACCCGGTGGAGGCGTGGCGCGAGATCGTCTCCGACCCGGAGAAGGCCCGCACGTACAAGGACGCGCGCGGACGCGGCGGCCTCGTCCGGGCCACGTGGGACGAGGCGACCGAGATGATCGCCGCCGCGCACGTCCACACCATCAAGGAGTACGGCCCGGACCGGGTCGCCGGATTCTCCCCGATCCCGGCGATGTCGATGGTGTCGCACGCGTCGGGCGCCCGGTTCGTGTCCCTGCTCGGCGGGACGATGCTGTCGTTCTACGACTGGTACGCCGACCTCCCGGTGGCGTCCCCGCAGGTGTTCGGCGACCAGACCGACGTCCCCGAGTCGGGCGACTGGTGGGACGCCGGCTACCTCATCATGTGGGGCTCCAATGTGCCGGTGACCCGCACGCCCGACGCGCACTGGATGACCGAGGCCCGCTACCGGGGCCAGAAGGTCGTCGCGGTGTCCCCCGACTACGCCGACAACGTCAAGTTCGCCGACGAGTGGCTCGCCGCCCAGCCGGGCACCGACGGCGCCCTGGCGATGGCCATGGGGCACGTCGTCCTCAAGGAGTTCTTCGTCGACCGGCAGGTCCCGTACTTCACCGACTATGTGAAGCGCTACAGCGACCTGCCGTTCCTGGTGCGGCTTGAGGAACGCGACGGCACCTACGTCCCGGGCAAGTTCCTCACCGCCGCCGACCTGCCGGGCGCCGAGGCGCAGTCCGAGCACGCCGCGTTCAAGACCGTGATCCTGGACGCGACGACCGGCCACCCCCTCGTCCCGAACGGGTCGCTGGGGTTCCGGTACGGCGAGTCCGGCAAGGGCCGCTGGAACCTGGACCTGGGCGACGCCGACCCGCTGCTGTCGGTGGCGGGCGGCGAGGCGGTCGAGATCGAGCTGGCCCGGTTCGACACCCTCGGCGGCGCGCCGGGAACGCTCCGGCGGGGCGTGCCGGTCCGCGAGGTCGGCGGCCACCTGGTCACGACCGTGTACGACCTGATGCTCGCCCAGTACGGGGTCGGCCGGGAGGGGCTGCCCGGTTCCTGGCCGACCGGGTACGACGACGCGTCCGAGCCCGGCACCCCGGCGTGGCAGGAGACCTTCACCGGCGTCCCGGCGCAGGCCGCCGAGCGCATCGGACGCGAGTACGCCGCGAACGCCGAGGAGACCCGCGGCCGCTCGATGATCATCATGGGGGCGGGCACCAACCACTGGTTCCACTCCGACACCATCTACCGGACGTTCCTCGCGCTGACCACGCTGACCGGCGGGCAGGGCGTGAACGGCGGCGGCTGGGCGCACTACGTCGGGCAGGAGAAGTGCCGCCCGGTGACGGGGTGGGCGCAGCTGGCGTTCGGGCTGGACTGGGCCCGTCCGCCCCGGCAGATGATCGGCACCGCCTTCTGGTACCTGCACACCGACCAGTTCCGCTACGACCAGTTCGACGCCGGCACCCTGTCGGCGGCGACCGGTGGCGGGCAGCTCGCCGGGCGCTCCACCGCCGACGTGATCGCGCAGGCGGCCCGGCTCGGCTGGATGCCGTCCTATCCGACGTTCAACCGCAACCCGCTGGTCCTCGCCGACGAGGCGGAGGCCGCCGGGAAGCAGGCCGGCGAGTACATCGTGGACGAGCTGAAGGCCGACCGGCTGAAGTTCGCCTGCCAGGACCCCGACGCACCGGAGAACTTCCCCCGCGTCCTGACGGTCTGGCGGGCCAACCTGCTCGGCTCGTCCGCGAAGGGCAACGAGTACTTCCTCAGGCACCTGCTCGGCGCCGCCGACGCCGTCCGGGCGGAGGAGACGCCGCCGCACGCCCGGCCGCAGGAGGTGGTGTGGCGGGACGAGGCCCCGGCCGGCAAGCTCGACCTGCTGCTGTCGCTGGACTTCCGGATGACCAGCACCACCGTCTACTCCGACATCGTGCTGCCGGCGGCGACCTGGTACGAGAAGTACGACCTGAACACGACCGACATGCACCCGTTCGTGCACTCGTTCAACCCGGCGATCAGCCCGCCGTGGCAGACCCGCAGCGACTGGCGGGCCTTCCAGGACATCTCGGCCGCGTTCAGCCGGCTCGCCGAGGGGCACCTCGGCGTCCGCAAGGACGTCGTCGCCGTGCCGCTGATGCACGACACCCCGGACGAGATGGCCACCCCGCACGGACGCGTCCTCGACTGGGCGAAGGGCGAGTGCGAGCCCGTCCCCGGCGTGACGATGCCGAAGCTCGTCACGGTCGAACGCGACTACTCGGCGATCGCGGCGAAGATGATGGCGCTCGGCCCGCTCGCCGAGCGGCTCGGCGCGACCACCAAGGGCGTCACCTTCGAACTCGAACGGGAGGTCGAGTACCTGCGGCACAAGAACGGCGTGGTGCGGGGCGGCCCGGCGGACGGCCGCCCGTCGCTGCGGCGGGACGTGCACGCCTGCGAGATGATCCTCGCGTTCTCCGGCACGACCAACGGGCATCTGGCCACCCAGGGCTTCCACACCATGGAGCGGCGCACCGGCACGAAGCTCGCGGACCTGGCCGCCGAGCACGAGGGCAAGCAGATCACGTTCGCCGACACCCAGGCCCGTCCCGTGCCGGTCATCACCTCCCCGGAGTGGTCGGGGTCGGAGAGCGGCGGGCGCCGCTACTCGCCGTTCACGATCAACGTCGAGCGCCTCAAGCCCTGGCACACCCTCACCGGGCGGCAGCACTTCTACCTCGACCACGACTGGATGGCGGAGCTGGGCGAGCAGATGCCGACGTTCCGGCCCCCGCTCAACATGTCCGCCCTGTTCGGCGAACCCGAACTCGGCGAGACCGGTGAGCTGGGGCTGACCCTCCGGTACCTCACCCCGCACAACAAGTGGTCGATCCACTCCGAGTACCAGGACAACCTGTTCATGCTGTCGCTGTCGCGCGGCGGCCCGGTGATCTGGATGAGCGGCGTGGACGCGGCCAAGATCGGCGTCCGCGACAACGACTGGATCGAGGCGGTCAACCGCAACGGCGTCGTCGTCGCCCGCGCGATCGTCACGCACCGGATGCCCGAGGGCACCGTGTACATGTACCACGCGCAGGACAGGCTGATCGACGTCCCGCGCGCGGAGACGTCCGGCCGCCGCGGCGGCATCCACAACTCCCTGACCCGGCTGCTGATCAAGCCGAGCCATCTCGTCGGCGGGTACGCGCAGCTGTCGTTCGCGTTCAACTACCTCGGACCGACCGGCAACCAGCGCGACGAGGTCACCGTGATCCGCCGCCGCTCCCAGGAGGTGCAGTACTAATGCGCGTGATGGCGCAGATGTCGATGGTGATGAACCTCGACAAGTGCATCGGCTGCCACACCTGCTCGGTCACCTGCAAGCAGGCGTGGACGAACCGCAGCGGCACCGAGTACGTGTGGTTCAACAACGTCGAGACGCGGCCCGGCCAGGGCTACCCCCGGCAGTATGAGGACCAGGAGCGCTGGCGCGGCGGCTGGACGCTGAACCGGCGCGGCCGGCTCGTGCTCAAGGGCGGCGGCCGGTTCCGCAAGCTGATGACGATCTTCTCCAACCCGAAGCTTCCGGGGATCGACGACTACTACGAGCCCTGGACGTACGACTACGAGACCCTCACCAACGCGCCGCTGCAGGAGCACACGCCGGTCGCCCGGCCGAAGTCGCTGCTGTCGGGCAAGGACATGAAGGTCTCCTGGTCGGCGAACTGGGACGACAACCTCGGCGGGTCGGTGGAGCACGGCGACAAGGACGTCCTGCTCAAGGAGATCTCCGACAAGGTGAAGATGGAGTTCGACAAGACCTTCATGTTCTACCTGCCGCGGATCTGCGAGCACTGCCTCAACCCGGCCTGCGCGGCGTCCTGCCCCTCCGGCGCGATCTACAAGCGCACCGAGGACGGCATCGTGCTCGTCGACCAGGACAAGTGCCGCGGCTGGCGGATGTGCGTGTCCGGCTGCCCGTACAAGAAGATGTACTTCAACCACCGGACCGGCAAGGCCGAGAAGTGCACGTTCTGCTTCCCGCGCATCGAGGTCGGCATCCCGACGGTGTGCTCGGAGACGTGCGTGGGACGGCTCCGCTACATCGGCCTGATGCTCTATGACGCCGACAAGGTGCTGGAGGCCGCGGCCACCCCCAACGACAAGGATCTCTACGAGGCGCAGCGCAACGTCTTCCTCGACCCGCACGACCCGGAGGTCATCGCGGCGGCGCAGCGGGAGGGCATCCCGCAGGACTGGATCGAGGCGGCGCAGCGGTCCCCGATCTACGCGCTCATCAACACCTACAAGGTGGCGCTGCCGCTGCACCCGGAGTACCGGACGATGCCGATGGTCTGGTACATCCCGCCGCTGTCGCCGGTCGTGGACGTCGTCCGCGACACCGGGTACGACGCCGAGGACAGGGGCAACCTGTTCGCGGCGATCGAGGCGCTGCGCATCCCGGTCGAGTACCTCGCGGAGCTGTTCACCGCCGGGGACGCGGCGATCGTGGACGGGGTCCTGCGCCGGCTGGCCGCGATGCGGTCCTACATGCGCGACATCAACCTCGGCCGCGACCCCGACGAAACGATCCCCGCGGGCGTCGGGATGACCGGCGAGACGATGTACGACATGTACCGGCTGCTGGCGCTCGCCAAGTACGACGAGCGGTACGTGATCCCGACCGCGCACGCCGAGCAGGCGCACAGCCTGGAGGAGCTGGCCACCGAGTGCAGCCTGAACTACGAGGGCGGCCCCGGGATGGGCGGCGCCGGGACGGGCGGCGGCTCCGGCCCGTTCGGTGAGGCGTCCGGACGCCCGAACCCGATCGCGGTGGAGAACTTCCACATGCTGCGGGATCGGCAGACGGCGGACAACCCGGTCGACCCGGCCGACAAGCACAAGCGCGTCAACCTGCTCAACTGGGACGGCAAGGGCGCTCCCGCCGGGCTGTTCCCCGAGCGCAAGGACGGCGAATCGGGCGCCGGGCCGGACGGCACCAACCCGCCCGCCCCCTCGGGCGCCGCCGAAACGGAGCCGAAACCGTGAAGATGAAGACCATCGGCCGGCCCCCCGGCCTGGACGACACCGCGCTGGCGACCACCTGGCAGGCGGCGTCGCTGCTGCTCGGCTACCCCGACGACGAACTGCTGGAACGGCGCCCGCTGCTGCGCCGGGCCGTGGCGGGGCTGCCGGCGTCCGTCGCCGAGCCGCTGAGCCGCCTCCTCGACCATCTGGACGCGACACCGCCGCGGGACCTCGCGGCCGACTACGTCGCCACGTTCGACTACCGCAAGCGCTGCTGCCTGTACCTGACGTACTACGCCTACGGCGACACCCGCAAGCGGGGCATGGCCCTGCTGCGGTTCAAGCAGGCGTACGAGGCGTCGGGTCTCGTCCTGGACGAGGGGGAACTGCCCGACCACCTGGCCGTGGTCCTGGAGTTCGCCGCGGCCGGGAACCCGGCGGAGGGGCGGCGGCTGCTGCTCGAACACCGCGCCGGCCTGGAACTGCTGCGGCTCTCGCTCACCGAGTCGGAGTCGCCGTGGGCCGCCGTCCTGGAGGCGATCTCGGCGACGCTGCCGCCGCTGACCGGCCGCAACGAGGAGGCCATCGCCCGCCTCATCGCCGAGGGACCGCCCGAGGAGGAGGTCGGCCTCGCGCCCTACGGGACCGGCGCGTCGGGCGCCGCCGGACAGCCCGTCTTCCTGCCCGATCCGGTCCTTGGAGCCCGCTCATGACCAGCCTCGCCCCCGCCGTCCTCGCCGGCGCCGCCGCGGAGGGCGGCGGCGACCCCGGCGTCACCGGCACCCTGCTCTGGGTCGTCCTGCCCTACCTCACCATCGCGGTGTTCGTCCTCGGGCACATCTGGCGGTACCGCTACGACAAGTTCGGCTGGACGACCCGCTCGTCCCAGCTGTACGAGCGGCGGCTGCTGCGCATCGGCAGCCCGCTGTTCCACTTCGGCATCCTCCTCGTCGCGGGCGGGCACGTCGGCGGGCTGCTGATCCCCGACAGCTGGACCGAGGCCGCCGGGATCAGCGAGGACATGTACCACATCGTCGCCGTGGTGCTCGGCACGACCGCCGGGGTCTGCACCCTCGCCGGCCTGGCGATCCTCATCTACCGGCGCCGGACGGTCGGTCCGGTGTTCCTCGCGACGACCCGCAACGACAAGATGATGTACGTGGTCCTCGGCGGGACCATCGTGCTCGGGCTCGCCGCGACGGTCGCCGCCAACATCATCGGCGACGGCTACAACTACCGGGAGACGATCTCCCCGTGGTTCCGGTCGGTCTTCTACCTCCAGCCCGACCCGGACCTGATGACCGGCGTACCGATCCTGTTCCAGCTGCACGCGCTCAGCGCACTGGCGCTGTTCTGCATCTGGCCGTTCACGCGGCTGGTGCACATGCTCACCGCGCCGATCGGGTACCTGACCCGTCCCTACATCGTCTACCGCAGCCGTGACGAGCACATGGGGATGCACGAGACCCCGAGGGGGTGGGAGCGGGTCCAGTAAGGCCGCATCGCGAGACGAAGAACGCTCCCACCCCCGCCGGGGGTGGGAGCGTTCTCGTGCGGAGCCGCGGTCAGCGGATCCAGAGGTCTCAGCGGATCCAGAGGTCGGGGCCGAACACCTCGTAGTGGATGCGCTCGTCGGAGATGCCCGCGGCGAGCAGGCCCCGCCGGATCTCGCGCATGAACGGCAGCGGGCCGCACATGAACACCCGGGCCTTGTCCGGCAGCGGCAGCTCGGCCACGTCGATCCGGCCCGGCCGGACCTCCGCGCCGAGGTCGGCGTCGCCGGGCTCCTCGTACCAGGTCAGCTGCCGGAAGCCGGCCATCCGGCCGCCCGCCTCGGTGATCTGCTCGCGCAGCGCGTGGGTGCGCGGGCTCCGGTCGGCGTGGACGGCGAGGACCGGCCGGTCCGGGGACGCGGTCGCCAGATGGTCGATCATCGCGGCGGCCGGGGTGATGCCGATCCCCGCGCTGATCAGGACGAGCGGGTCCTCGCCGCCGTCCAGCACGACGTCGCCGAACGGCGGGGACAGCTCCAGTTCGTCCCCGGCCGCGACGGTGTCGAAGAGGTGGTTGGAGACGGCGCCGTCCGGGGCGCCGTCGCCGCGCACCCGCCGGACCGTGATCTGCGCCGTGTCGCCCGCCGCCCGCGACAGCGTGTACTGGCGGGGCTGGCGCAGGCCGTCCGGCAGCGTCACGGCGACCGAGACGTACTGGCCGGGATGGTGCGCGGGGACCGCGCCGCCGTCGGCGGGCACCAGCACGAGCGAGACCGCCTCGTCGCCCTCGTCCCGCCGCTCCACGACCCGCCACGGCCGGTACGGGGCCGCCGGGTCGCACTCCGCGTCCCGGTAGAGGCGGGCCTCCTCGGCGATGAGGAGCGTCGCGAACAGCCAGTACACCTCGGACCAGGCCGCGTGCACCTGCGGGGTCACCGCGTCACCGAGCACGTCGGCCACCGCGTCGAGCAGGTGCCGCCCGACGATCGTGTACTGCTCGGGGCGGACGCCGAGAGAGGCGTGCTTGTGCGCGATCCGCGACAGCATCTGCTGGAACGACGTGTCCGAGGCGGGGGACACCAGGTGCTCGGCGAACGCGGCCACCGAGCCGGCGAGGGCGCGCCGCTGCTCGCCGTTCGCCTGGTTGCCCTGGTTGAACAGGTGCCGCAGTTCGGGGTGCGCGGCGAACATCGCGGCGTAGAACCGGCCGGTGATCGTGGCACCGTGGGCGCCGACGGCGGGCAGTGTGGCCCGCACGATGTCGGCGTGGTCGGACGAGAGCATCAGAAGCCTTCCTCTGCGGGAGACGCCGCCGCGGACACCGGCGGCGCCAGGGAGAGCAGGACCGGTTCCGGGGGATCGGTCACCAGCTCACGGAGGTGCACCTGGTTCAGCGAGGCGAGGAACGCCTCCTGCGCCGTCCGCAGCGCGCCGCGCAGCCGGCAGCCGCCGCGCAGCGGGCATGGCGGATGGTCGCAGTCGACGGCCTCGCCGGGTCCCTCCAGGGCCCGGACGATCTCGCCCACGGGCCGTTCGAGAATCCCGTCGGCGAGGACGACTCCACCGCCCCGGCCGCGGGACGTCCTGACGAGACCGTGCCCGCGCAGCCGCTGCACGATCTTCGCCATGTGCTGCGGTGCCACGTGCAGGTGCTCGGCGAGATCGGCCGCCGGCCGCCGTTCGTTCCGGGCCCCGAGCAGCATCAGCACGCGCAGTGCCAGATCGGTGGACTGAGTCAGATACACGAATGAATCATAGTTAAATCGGAATTCGAAACTCCGATTCAATACTGTGGTGATCAACACTGTGGGGTTTACCACAGCTTTCGGAACTGGTCATCCGTGTGCCGGCCGACGCTGCCGGCCGGGCGGTGCGCTCAGCGGTCGGGCGCGATGCGGCGACCGCTGACCCGCCACAGCGGGACGCGGATGAAGTTGTTCCGTGCCCCCGGCGCCCAGGGGCGCAGCGGCAGCCGGGCCATGCGCTCGATCTCCGCCGGGTTCGTCACCGCGCGGGCCTGGCCGATCACGGTGACCGACCAGCCCGTCCGGGCGGCCGAGTCGAACGCGTCGACCTCGAACGCGACGATGGCACCGCGCAGCGCGGCGTCGAACTTCGAACCGGGGGCGGTGCGGATGATCACGGCCCCGTCGCCGTCCGGGTCGCCGTCCAGGACAAAGGTGACCGGCTGAATGGCGGGCAGGGCCTGATCGGTATAGACCACGCGCCCGACCGGCGCGGACCGCAGCAGCGCCGCGCACTCCTCGCGGCCGAGGATCTCCAGGTCTTCTCCGACAGGTTCCATAGCACCAGGGTTCTCGTTGCGGGGTGGCGGCGGAAAGAGGCGAACGTCCTGGTCAGGGCAGTTGCCCGGCGCCCTAGGTCCCATCCGGGAACGGACTTTCGCCCCTGCCGGGGGCCCACCCGCCGGGCCGAAAGTGGAGGTGAGGAACGAAAGAGCGCAGCGGGGGGAGCGACCATGCGAACCACCATCACGCCAGGGGACGTCGACCGCACGGCGGCCGATGCCCGGCGCGCCGTCGAAGACGCGATCCGCGCCCCGTCGGTGAACAACACCCAGCCGTGGCTGTTCGGTGTCCGCGGGACGCGGATCACGCTGCGCGCCGACCCCGACCGCCGGCTGGACACCGCCGACCCGCAGGGCCGGGAGATGCTGATCAGCTGCGGCGCCGCGCTCTACAACCTGCGGCTCTCGCTGCGCGCCATGGGCTATGCGCCGGTCGTCCGGATACTGCCCGACCCGGACCTGCCGCACCTGCTCGCCGAGGTCGAGATGACGCCCGGCGAGCCCCCCGACGACGACCTCCTGCGCGAGCACGCGCAGATCGAGCGGCGGCGCAGCCACCGCGGCGGGTTCCGGCCCGACCCCGTCCCCGCCGGCGTGCTCATGTCGCTCCGGCACGCCGCCGAGCAGGAGGGCGCGCGGCTCGTCCAGGCCGTCGACGTCAACACCAAGGGCGCGCTCGCCGCGCTCACGGCCGCGGGCGAGCACGTCCAGCGCCGCACGCCCGCGTACGCCACCGAGATGGCCCGCTGGGCGCCCGCGCCCGGGACGTCCCGCAAGGACGGCGTCCAGCACGGCGCCTACCCCCGACGCCCGCCGCAGACGGTGCCGAACTTCCCGGCCCGGGACTTCGCCCGCGGCCAGGGGTGGGGTGTGGACACCGGCCCCGAGGACGGGATCACCCTGACCGGGCTCGTGGTGCTGCTCGTCTCGGAGGGCGACGCCCCCGGCGACTGGTTGCGGACCGGGCAGGCACTTGAGCGCGTGCTGCTGCGCGCGGCCGAGCACGACCTGTCGGCCGCGTACCACACCCAGGCGCTCCAGATCCCGGAGCTGCGCGCGTTCATCGGCGCGAAGTTCTGCGGCAACGCGCACCCGCAACTGTTGCTGCGCTTCGGCGTCGCGGACACCGAGGAGCTGACCAGCGTCCGGCGCCCCGTCGAGGACGTGCTCACCGAAGAACCGTCATGAGGGGGACGGAACGGTCACCGACCCGCTGATCCGCCGGCCGGTGATCAGCTCGGGCCGGATCCGGATGAAGTAGTCGCGTTCGCCGGGGGCCCAGGTGTGCAGCGGCAGGGCCTCCAGCGCGCTGGAGTCGCCGGGATCGGTGACGTGCCGGGCGGGCCCGACCACGACCACCGACCAGCCCGTCCGGGCATCGGCGTCGAACTCGTCGATCTCGAACGCCACGATCGTGTCGGCGGCGGCCTTGGCCAGCCGTGACATCCGCGATGTCCGGATCACGATGTCGCCGGCGTCGACGACGAAGTTGACCGGTTGCACGGCGGGGAGCGCGTGATGGGTGAAGACGATGCGTCCGATCTCCGCGCGCGACAGTAGAGCGCGGCACTCGTCGTCTTCGAGGATCTCCAGGCCGCTATGGTCAAACTGCATGGGTCCAATGTGGAGGGGCCGCGCGGTTCGGCGTTAGGGACCAAGGTCCCGAATCGCCGGGCGGTGCAGGCCCCCGCCGGGCCGGGCGGTAACGTCCCGGGGAACCGCCCGACCACGCCTGGAGGACCTCGTGCTCGCCCTCACCACCGCCGACGTGCGGATCTTCCTGCACGTGCTCGCAGCGACGATCTGGGTCGGCGGCCAGATCACGCTCGGCGCGCTCGTCCCCGTGCTGCGCGGATACGAGGGCCTCACCAAGATCACCGCCCGCCGCTACAACATGATCGCCTGGCCGGCGTTCCTCGTCCTCGTCCTCACCGGCGTCTGGAACATCACCGCGGCCGGCATGAGCGACGCCGCGCAGCGGACCCTCGACGTCAAGCTCGTGTTCGTCCTGATATCGGGGCTGGCGGCGTTCCTGCACACCCGGGCCACGTCCAAGGCCGGCCTCGCCGTGTGGGGAGCGCTCGGGCTGATCGGGGCACTCGCCGCGCTGTTCTTCGGCGTCCAGCTCGGCTGAGGTCGTCGGCAGAAGCCGCCCATTGAGTAGATCGTCTAGGTTTGCCCCATGAGCGAATCTGCGGCGGCGGGACCGGCCGGGGGAACAGCGCACACACCGGCCGAAGCACGGCCCACCGCGTGAGGCGGCCATGCTGAACCCCGAGGCCCGCACCATCGATGAGATCCTCGCCGAGGCGCGCGGCAGGCTGGAACGCCTCGATCCCGGCCGGGCGCACGCCGAGTGGCGCGGCGGCGCGGTCCTGGTCGACATCCGCCCGGCGGCCCAGCGGGCGGACGAGGGCGAGGTGCCCGGCGCGCTGATCGTGGAACGCAACGTCCTGGAATGGCGCTTCGACCCGGCCTCCGGCTCCCGGCTGCCCGAGGCCACCGGACACGACGTGCGGGTCATCGTGTTCTGCTCGCAGGGCTACACCTCCAGCCTCGCCGCCGCCTCCCTGCACGACCTCGGCCTGACCCGCGCGACCGACGTCATCGGCGGCTTCCACGCCTGGCGCGCCGCGGGCCTGCCCACGACGGGCGGGGCACCGCGCCGATGACGCGCCTCGTCCTCGTCCGGCACGGGGAGACCGAGTGGCACGCCGAGAACCGGTATGCCGGGAGCAGCGACGTCGCGCTGACCTCGCGCGGGCTGGAACAGGCGCGGTCGCTGGCGGCGTGGGCGGGGACGGCCCGTCCCGACGCGGTGTGGTGCTCGGACCTGTCGCGCGCCCGCAGGACCGCCGCGCCGTCCGCCGCGGCGGTCGGCACCGAGCCGCAGGTCGACCGGCGCCTCCGCGAACTGGCCTTCGGGGACGGCGAGGGCCTCACGCGCGCCGAGATGGAGCGGAAGTTCCCCACCGAACTGCGCGCGTTCCTCGCCGACCCCGTCGGCGCCCATCTGCCGGGCGGCGAGGATCCGGCCGCGGCGGCGGCCCGCTTCACCGACTGCCTGCACGACATCGCCGGACGGAACACCGGGGACCGCATCCTCGTCGTCGCGCATGCCACCGTGATCCGGCTCGCGCTGTGCCGGCTGCTGGGGATGCCGCTCAAGGACTACCGGCGGCGCTTCCCGGCACTGGGCAACTGCGCGCGGACCGAGATCCGGCTCCGCGACGGCGACGCCGCGCTCCTGACGTTCAACACGCCGATTCCCGGCCTGCCCTGACCGCGCGGTGCGGAGAGGCGGCCGGACCCCGGGGCCGGTGCAAGGGAGTGGTCATCCACCCCGGGGCCCGGCCGCCCTCACTGGCCCTCGCGGTGCTGGGTCGCCGTGTCGGAACGACCGGGGGCGTACGGCCGGAATCCTTATGGACGAAACGCGAGGAATTCGAGCCTAACTCCGCTGTTCAGCCCTGGGTAATGACATCGTGCTTACAGTTGTTTCCCACCGGAGTCCGGGTGCTGCCGTGGCAAAATCACCCACCGGAAAGCCATGATCTGAATCACGACCCGAACCGTCACACCCGCGGCCGTGCCGTGCTGACCCGCGCCGCGGCGCAGCTCGATGCCGCGGTCGGGGTCTTCGCGGAAGACGCCGTGCCCGGTGCCGGGGAGGACATGCAGTTCAGTGGCGCCGTCCGGGAGCGCGGCGGCGAGGCGGCGGGCGGCCGAGACGGTGGCGACGGGATCGTCCCCGCCGTTCATGACCGGGGTGGGGCAGACCACGCGGTTCAGATGCGGCCACGGGTCGAACCGGGCCGCGAGCGCGCGGCGGAAAAGCTCGATCACGTCGCGGTTCCAGCGGATACGGGCGAGCCTGTCCTGCGCGTCCGGGTCGCCGTCCGCACGCCGTGAGTACAGCGGAAGGCAGACGCGCTCCCAGCCGTCCTGGACATCCTCGCCGTCCCAGTAGCGGCGCGCGATATCGCGGGCCTCCGCGCCCCCGAGCCGTTCAAAGACACCGAGACGCTCTTCGTGCGGGCCGGGCATGACGCTGTCGAGCACCATCCCGCGGATTCGACCGCGATGCCGGTGCGCCGCGGTCAGCGCCACCGCAGCGCCACGACCACGGGCCGCTCGGCCATTCCCGGCCCATCGGGGACGAGCCCGGCACCCTCCACGTCGAAGTACAGGCGCACATCACCGATGCTGATCCGCATCCGGTCCGTTCTGCTCCGTGCGGGACAATGGCGGACGTGAGAGCGGTGGCCATTTCCGACACCCATGCGCCCCGGCGCTGGAAGTCGTGCCCGCCGCGGGTGGCCGAGCACCTGCGCGGCGCGGACGTGATCCTGCACGCCGGCGACGTGTGCACCGCGTCCGTCCTGGATGAACTGGCCGGGTACGCGCCCGTCCACGCCGTCCTCGGCAACAACGACGGGCCCGACGTCGCCGCGTGGGGCGCCCCCGAACGCCTCGAACTCGACCTCGACGGCCTGGCCGTCGCCATGGTCCACGACAGCGGCCAGGCCCGCGGCCGGACCGCCCGGATGCGCCGCTGGTTCCCCGCCGCCGACCTCGTCGTCTTCGGGCATTCGCACATCCCGCTGGACGAGACCGGCGACGGCATCCGCATCTTCAATCCCGGATCGCCCACCGACCGGCGCCGGCAGCCCCACGGAACCATCGGCCTGCTCGACATCCGCGACGGCCGCCTCACCGAGGCGAAGATCGTCCCCGTGACCTGACCTGCCGCAGCCTCCACTCCGCCGTGGCGCCGAACGCCCGCTCAACCGCGCGGCGGACCACGACCTGGCCGGCCAGTTCCTCGAAGAACCCCGGACGCGCGGCAGCCCAGACCAGGTCGAGGCCGTCCGCGCCTACTTCGAGAAACGGACGCCCTCCTTACGGATCCGGCCTGACCCGGTGCCGGCCCGCGGGGTCGCCGGACCGGTTCCAGAAAGAGGCGCCCCTTTCGGCCGCCGCCTTCCCCCGCGCGAGCTCCGCGTCTGTCCCCCGGGGTCCGTCCTTCCCGTCGTGACGGAGAGCGTAAGGCCGCGATGATCCATCCCCGTCCCCGCGCCGTTCCGGACCTCCTCCTGGTCCCACGATGACGGCACGAACCGGGGGAATAGACACGTCTCCGACCTGGATGAAGTTCTTGACGGTGTGGACACGACAGCCCGCGTGGAGGTGCCAGAGCGGCGATTTGACGTGGACGCTCGGACCACGTAAGTTAACCGCTCGTCCCCTTCACGGATGCAGGACGCCTACGTGGTGGCCGGCCGA